>NZ_JBEOXE010000063.1:0-43807 GCF_040296485.1 Streptomyces sp. NPDC002138
GCGGGCCGGGCGGCCCAGGCCCCCAGCGCCCGCGCGAGCAGGGCCCGGTCCCCGGCCCGGGCGCCGCGCGCGGGCCAGGCCGTGAAGTCGACCCGGGCGGTGTCGGACCAGGCCGCGGCCGGGACCCGGACCAGCCGGTCCGGGTCGAGGGCGCCGGCGGCCACGGCTCCGGCGGCGGGCCGCAGCGCCGGCCCGGCCGGCGCCCCGTCGGCCACGGCCACCCCGGCGACCAGGGCCAGTACGGCCGCGGCGGCCCATCCGGCCCGCACCCGGCGGCGTCGGCGCAGCAGATCGGTGGGCCGGATGTTGACCACGCAGGCGTCGAACTCCGCGGAGCGCAAAAGCGTTTCACCTACCGGCAGCGCGAGCGCCTCCCGCACGCTGCCTGCCGGATCCGCGGCGCCGGCGGCGGCCAGCACCCGGACCACCTCCTCCTCGGCCAGCCCGTCCAGCCGGTGCAGCACGACGGCGGCCCGGACGGCGGCGGGCGCCCCGCCGAGCAGCCGGGCGGTCTCGTCGATCCCGCCCGCGGGGGGCCACAGCCGCAGCCCCCAGACGAAGGGGGGCGCCGGCGGCCACCCGAACCGGGCGAGGCCCGCCCCGGCCCGGCGGCCGGGAGCCAGCGCGGCCCGCAGCAACCGGGCCCGCACCTCACCGAGCGGGCCACCGGGACCGCCGGGATCACCGGGACCCGCGGGGCGCGCCCGGGGCAGCGCCCGCTGCACCGCCCGGTGCGCGAGCAGCACCCGGGCGTGCCGCCCGAGGGTGTCGGGGAGTGTCACGTAGGCGAGCCGTACCAGGTGCGGGTACTGCTCGACGAGGACCGCCTCGGCTTGTTCGACGGCGGTGGAGCCGAATCGCTGTGATGTGCCCACGGGCCGACAAACGAGTGAATCGTGGGATGGTCACATGCCGCGCGGGGCCCCGCCCCGGTCCGCTCGCGGCGGCCCGCCGGACCGCGCGCCGACCGTGCCCCCGAGCGCGCCCCGGCGCCGCCGGGCGGTCCCGACCACCGGAAACCCCGTACGGCATATGCGGAACCGTCAGTTTCCTCCCGTCCCGCTCGGAGACGATCACCAAATGATCATCGCCGGACTACCGTCCACCGGTTTGCCCTCCCCGCCCTCGCGGCCGCCCGATCGCTGACAGGGTGGGGGCGAGCACCTCCAGTGTCATGAGGGGGAGAGGCGAGGTGGAACGGTGAGCGATGGCGGACCGGAGGAATCCGGTGGTGCGGTGGGCCTGCCCAGCCGACGGCAGCGGCCGGCGACGCCGATGAGCCAGTGGGACACGCGTGCGCGCCTGTCGTACTGGGCCTTCCACACCGACCGACGGCCCTCGTACATGAGATTCGCGTACCTGCAGCTGGGCTCCGACACGGACGCCGAGGACGTCGTCGACGCCACCTTCGACGCGATCATGAACGAGTGGCTCCGGATGCTCCACATGGACCGGCTGGAGGCGTACGCCTGGACCGTCCTCAAACACCGGATCGTCGACCGGCAGCGCACGCGCGACCGGCGGCCGCAGGCCATGGACATCAGCGCCTTCGAGGCCGCGCTCAAGGACGCCGACGTCGATCCGTACGACGTGCTGACCGACAGCATCCAGTTCTACACGGCGGTCTCCCGGCTGGCCGAGCGCCAGCGCGACGCCGTACTGCTGCGCTACGGACTGCACTGCACCACCGGCGAGGCGGCCCGGGTGATGGGCGTCGAGGAAGCCACCGTCCGCTCCCACCTCGGCCAGGCGCGCCGCAGGCTCGCCCGGCTCCTCGGCGGGGAGTCCGCGCCATGAACCAGCACGGCGAGCACGCGGACCACGCCGGGCTGCCCGGCCGGGCCGAGCACCCGGGGGGCCCGGGCGCCGGCCACGGCGGACTCGCCCGCACCCTGGCCGACTTCCTGGCCCGCGCCAGGGTCCCGGACCGCTATCCGCACTACGACCTGGGCGCCGCCGAGACCCGGCTGCTGCTGCGCACCCGGGCCGCCGCCCGGGCCGCCGCGGCCCGCGCCCGCCCGGGGCCGCCCGGCTGGAGCGATCCCACCCGGGACAGCCCGGTGGAGGCCGAGCAGGCCCGCCGGGACCTCAAGGCGGTCAGCCTGGCCGTGGTCTGCGGGCCCGGAGCCGCCGACCGGCTGGGCGAGTTCATCGCCGCCCGGCACGGCGACCCGGCCGGCGCGCTGGTCTTCGCCTGTCTGCTGCACCTCGCCGGGCTGCGCGACGGCGCCCGCTTCTGGTGGCAGTTCGCGGCCGGTTCCGGCGCCGCGCACACCGAATCCGCCGCCTACTGTCTCTTCCTCGACCACTCCCGGCGGGGGGAGCACCAGGACGCCCGGGTCTGGGCCGCCGACCTCGCCCGCCTCGGTTACCTCCCCGGGGGGCCGCGCGACCTGCGCGAGATCCGACTCTGCGCGCAGGCCCGGGTCCTGCGGTACGTCGACCAGCTCGACGACATCGACCTCGGCCCGGTGCCGCTGCCCCGCCCGGGTCTGCCCGAGGTGCTCCCCGCGTTCCTCCCCACCGCCCCGGCCCGGGAGCCGGACCCGGACCCCGCGCCGGAGGCGGACGGCCAGTTGGAGGCGGACGGGCAGCCGGAGGCGGACGGGCAGCCGGAGGCGGTCGGGCACGTGGACCCGGTGCCGCGGCGGGCCGAGCCTGCCCCGGAATCCGCCCTGCCGCGTCCCGCCGTACGCCGCCGCGCCCCGGCCCCCGGGCGCCGCGGCCCGGGTCCCGCGGACGCCGACAGCACCGGGGCCCTGGCCGCGGCGCGCCGCGCGCTGGCCGTCGTAGGCGTCCTCGAACGGCACCCCCTCGGGGTCAGCGGCGCCCTGATCGGGCGGGAGACGGGGCTGACCGAGGGGGAACTCGGCCCGCTGCTGGCCATGCTGTGCGAGGAGGAGTACGCCTGCCGCCCGGCGGCGGGCGTCTACGGGCGGGGCCCGGCCCTGGACCGGCTCGGCGCCCCCGGCGGCCGGGGGATCTCCGTCCAGCTCCAGCACACCCTGGCGCTGGCCCGGGACAGCGCGGGCGCGGCCGTCTACCTGAGCCGGTACGCCGACGGCGAGGTGCGGATCACGCAGATGGCCGACGGGCCGGGCACCCCGCCCGTCGACGAATGGGTCGACTTCCGCGCGGCCGCCCACGCGAGCGCGGTCGGCAAGTGCCTGCTCACCCAGCTCGATCCGGACGGCCGGGCCGACCACGTGGCCCGGCACCGGCCCGCCCGGCTCACCGCGCGGACGATCACCGACAGCCGGGTCCTGTTCCACGCCCTGGACGCGGTGGCGCCGGGAGCGCCGGTCTTCGACCTCAGCGAGTACTCCCCCGGCGTGGTCTGCTCGGCGGTTCCGCTCGCGACCGGGCACACCGCGAGCAGCCTGGCGCTGTCCCTGCCCGCGGCGCACGCCCACCGGCTGGGCGCGGCCACCGGCGCCCTGCGCCGCAAGGCCGTACCGGTACTGCTCGCCCTGCTCCTGACCGGCGCGATCCCCCCGGACGGCGCGGCCGCCGCCCCGATCGGGGCGGCGAGTCCCGCGCAGACCGTCCGCAGGCTGCGCAGCCTCTTCCGCACCCGGCACGACACGCGGTACGAGGCACGAAACGACACGCGGTACGACACGCGGTACGCCACCCGGCACGGGGCCCGGCGCGCCCGGTACGCCGCCGCCGTGACCGCGCCGCGCGGGCCGCACCTGGTCAGCGATCCCGCGACCGAAGCGGCCTACCTCTTCGACGCGGCTCCCGGCCCGGCGGACCCGGACCGCCCCACCCTCGCGCTCCCCCACACCTTCGCCCCCCTGCCCCCGCTGGGCCGGGGCGACGGCCTCGTCGTCCTGCACACCTGAACGGGCCCGGGGACCGTCCCCGGTAGGGTGTCGGCTTGTGGCTGACCGTCGAACATCGATCATGGAGGGCGCTGCGCGGGTGATCGCCCGGCGCGGCGTCCGCGGCCTGCGCGTGGAGGAACTCGCCGCCGAGGCGGGCGTGTCCACCGCGTTGATCTACTACCACTTCAAGGACCGCGCCGGAATCCTGCGCGCGACCCTGGAGTTCATCAACGACCGCGCGGGCCGCTACACGACGGAGCGCGACCCGGCCCGGCCGGGGCTCGACGCCCGGGGCGAGCTGGAGCAGACGCTGCTCCTCGAGCTCCAGGACACCCCCGACGTCCGGGAGACCAGCACGGCCTGGGGCGAACTGCGGGCGAGCGCGGTGTTCGACCCCGACCTGCGCGAGGACCTCGCGCGGGCGACCCGCGTGTGGGTGCACGAGGTGGGCGAACTGCTCGGCCTGGTCCACCCGATGGCCTCGGCCGCGGCGCTGACCGCGGCCGCCGAGCGGCTGACGGCCCTGGTCGAGGGCCTCAGTTCGCGCTGGCTCAGCGGAAGCCTGGAGCTGGCGCAGGCACGCGAACTGATGGCCTCGGCCATCACCACGGAGCTGGAACGCCTGTCCCGCAGCCGCCCGCCGGTCTAGGTCGTCTCTTTCGGATCCTGCCCGGCCCGCGCCGCCCGGACTCCGTCTGGACGGCTTAGCCGTCCAGTTCCTGTTCGATCGCCTCCGCCATGAGCAGGCGTGCGTGGTCCAGGGGCAGCGAGCCGCTGAGCCAGCGGACGCTGAGGCCTTCCAGCAGGGCGGTGAGGCGCTCGGCCGCGGCCGTGTGCGCGGGGGCCGCGCCGGTGGGGCGGGCCTGGGCCAGCAGGTCCGCGATCTCGTGGACCCAGGTGTGCGTGGCCTTGGCCACGTCGTCGCGCAGCTCGGGGTCGAACACCGCGCTGGCCCGCAGCTCCCCCCAGGCGGTGCTGTTCTCGCGCACTTCCGGGGTGTCCTGGAGTTCGAGGAGCAGGACCTGCGTCAGTTCCGTCCGGGGATCGGCCGGGTCCAGCCCGGGATCGCGCTCGGCGGTGTAGCGGTCGGCGCGGTCGCTGATGAATTCCAGGGTCCGGCGCAGGATCCCGGCGCGGTCGGTGAAGTGGTAGTAGATCAGCGAGGTGGACACCCCCGCTTCGGCCGCCAACTCGCCCACGCGCAGCCCACGCACGCCGCGTCGCGCGATCACCCGCGTGGCGGCCCTGAGTATCTCTGTTCGACGGTCTGACACGAGGCGTCACTCTACCCGCCGGACCCCCCGGAACTGCCTGGCCGGAACCCATTGACTGAATTTTCAGTTCAGTGCAGGATGCGGGACACATCGCTGTTCCTGTGTTCGTTCCGCTTCCTCCCCTTCGTGCTGACTGAATATTCAAACAGGAGAAGACATGACGCGTTCCCGGTTGCCGGACGAGTGGACCCCGCACGGGGGGCGGGCGGGCGTGGACTTCCACCTCAGGTCCGCTCGCCGCCGGTACGCGCTCCCCGTCGCGGCCCTCGCGGCCCTCGGCCTGATCGCCGCCTGTTCCGGCCCGCCCAGGAACGGCGGCGCCGCGTCGGACGCCCCCGTCAAGCTCTCCGCCGGCACTCCCGCCGCCGCCGGTCCCCTCGATTCCTTCACCTGGGCCGTGTACGCGGAACCTCCCACGCTGGACTACATAGCGGCCTTCGACTACCCGCAGAACACGATCCTGTCGAACGTCTGTGAAAGCCTCATGCGCTGGACCCCACAGCTCACCACGGCTCCCGGGCTGGCCGAGAAGGCCGTCAACCCCGACCCGAAGACCTGGGTGTACGACCTGCGTTCGGGGGTGCGCTTCCACGACGGCGGGGAGATGAGCGCCGACGACGTGGTGTTCAGCCTCGGCCGTCAGATGAACCCCGACAACGGCGCCGCCTGGAACAGCGAGTTCGCCAACGTCGAGACGGTGACCAAGACGGGCCCGCTCCAGGTGACCGTCAAACTGAAGCAGCCCGACGCGATGTTCCCCCAGTACATGGCCACCGCCGCCGGCGTCGTGGCCTCCCGGGCCGGGGTGGAGAAGGCGGGCAAGGACTACGGCACCTCCGGCAGCCTGGACTGCACCGGCCCCTTCAAGCTGGGCACCTGGACCAAGGGCCAGTCGATCGAACTGCAGCGCTTCGACGGCTACTGGGGCACCAGGGCCAAGTCGGCCAAGGCGGTGTTCTCCTTCCTCACCGACTCCTCCGCCCGGACGAACGCCCTGTTGAGCGGCGAGGCCGACGGCGGATACCTGATCCCCACCGAGAGCTACGACCGGCTCGGCAAGAGCGGGGCCGGCACCCTCTACTTCGGTGAGGGGCTCAGTACCGTCAACGTGAACATGACCAACATGAAGGGAGTGCTCGGCGACGTCCGTGTCCGGCGCGCGCTCTCCCTGGCGCTGGACCGCCGCGGCTTCGTCAAGGCGGGCCTGGGCGGCGCGGGTACCGCCACCTCCTCGCTCACCACCAAGGCCGTCTGGGCCCAGGCGCCCCAGAAGATCCGCGACTCCGCCTTCACCGGCCTGCCCTCGCCCGAGCAGAACGTCGAGGCGGCCAAGCGGCTGATCGAGGAGGCGGGCGCCACCGGCAAGACGGTGACCATGGCCACGAGTTCGATCGGCCAGGACGTGTCGCTGCTGGCGACCGCGGTCCAGGACGCGGGCAGCAGGATCGGGCTGAAGGTCGAGCTGAAGACCATCGCTCCCAACGCCTTCACCTCGCTGTTCACCGACCCGGCGGCGCGCGAGGGCATCGACATGTTCCCGGAGACGTACTACGACTCCATCACCGACCCGATGGACCTGCTGAGCAACTTCCAGACCGGGGCCTACCAGAACTACGCGGGCTACAGCGATCCGGCCTATGACGCGCTCACCGACAAGGCCAAGTCCACCTACGACCTGTCCGAGCGCATGACGGCCGCCGTCGAGCTGCAGAAGAAGGCGTCCGACCAGCTGCTGTGGATCCCCGTCGCCGAGTGGCCCACCGCCGTCTTCCTCAACAAGCGGATCACCGGGGCTCCCACCACCATCTCCTACCTGTACTACCCGTGGGCCGCCGACGTCGGGGCGGCCGCGCGATGAGCTTCCTGAGATTCGCCGCGCGGCGGCTGGCCGAGATGGCGGCCACCCTCTTCGCCGCCTCCTTCGTCATCTTCGGCGCCATGTACCTCGCGCCGGGCGATCCGGCGAGCTTCCTGCTGGGCGGCCGCTCCGCCTCCCCGGAGGCGCTGAAGGCGATCGACGCCCAGTACCACCTGAACGACCCGTTCGCCGAGCAGTACGTCCGCTGGCTCGGCCAGGTGCTGCACGGCGACTTCGGCCGCTCGATCACCTACCGCACCGACGTCTCCCGGCTGCTGGCCGACCGGCTGCCCAGCACCCTGCTGCTGATCTCGCTGGCCCTCGTGCTGGTCGTCGTCCTCGGTCTGCTGCTGGGCTGGACCGGCGCGGTCCGCGGCGGCGCCGCGGACTCGACGATCCTGGTGACGACCACCTTCGCCATCGGCACCCCGTCCTTCGTCGCGGCGGTCCTGCTCCAGGGCCTGTTCGCGGTGAAACTGCACTGGTTCCCCACCGGCGGCAGCGGCGACGGACCCCTCCAGATGCTCTGGCACCTGACGCTGCCCGCGATCGCGCTGGCCCTCTACCTGATCGGCATGCTCGCCCGCGTGACCCGCGCCGCGATGCTCGAAGTCCTCGGGCAGGAACACGTCACGGTCGCCCGCAGCCGTGGCGTGTCCGAGGGCCGGGTCATCCGGCGCCACGTGTTCCGCAACGCCCTGGGCACCGTGCTCACCACCGGCGGCCTGATCGTCTCCACCCTGCTGGTCTGCACCGTCCTGGTGGAGTCGGCGTTCAGCGTGGGCGGCATCGGTCAGCTCCTCGAACTGTCCACCACCACCAAGGACTTCCCCACCGTGCAGGCCATCTCCCTCATCATGGTCGCGCTGTTCATGACGGTGAACCTCCTCGTCGACCTGCTCCACCCGCTGGTCGACCCCCGGGTCTCCCTCGCCCCCAGGAGGTCGGCCGGATGACCGCCACCCTGCTGCGCCGCCCCGGCCTGGCCCGGATCAGGACCGGCAGCGCCCCGCTCTCCCTGCTCTGCCTGGGCTTCGTCTCCGTCGTCGTCCTCGTCGCGCTGCTCGCCCCCTGGACCGCCGGCCACGACCCCAACGCCGTCGACCTGGGCAACGCGCTCGCCGGTCCGTCCGCCGACCACCTCCTCGGGGTGGACGCGTCCGGCCGGGACACCTTCTCGCGTCTGGTGCTCGGGGCCCGTACGTCCCTGCTCGGCCCGCTCGGAGTGGTCTTCTTCTCCACCGTCGCGGGCGTCGCCATCGGTACGGCCGCGGCCTGGCGGGGCGGCTGGCTGGACTCCGTACTGTCCCGCAGCACCGAACTGGTCTTCGCCTTCCCCGGCATGCTGCTGGCCATCCTGATCGTGTCGGTCCACGGCGAGGGGCTGCTCGCCCCCGTCCTCGCGCTGGCCCTCGCCTACCTCCCCTACGTCAGCCGCCTCACCCGCTCCCTCGTCCTCGCCGAACGGGCCCGCCCGTACGTGGAGGCGTACGGCGTCCAGGGCCACTCCGGGCCGCAGATCTGCCTGCGCCACGTCGTCCCCGCCGTCGCGCCCGTCGTCCTCGCCCAGTCGACGGTCAACTTCGGCTACGCCCTCATCGACCTCGCCGGTCTCTCCTTCCTCGGGCTGGGCGTGCCCGCCCTCACGCCCGACTGGGGCCGCATGGTCTTCGACGGCAACGCCGCCATCCAGTCCGGCTACCCGCTCTCCGCGATCGTGCCGTGCGCGGCCATCGTGCTGACCGTCGTCGCCTTCAACGTCGTCGGCGAACGCTGGGCCGACAAGGTCGCCAGGAGGGACCGATGAACACCCTCGACATCCAGGCCCTCCGGCTCCGGCTGCCGCACACCGCCCGCCCGGTCCTCGACGGCGTCGACCTCACCGTGGGCGTGCGGGAGACCGTGGCCCTGGTCGGCGAGTCCGGCTCCGGCAAGACCCTCACCTCCCGCAGCGTGCTCCGGCTGCTGCCGCCGGGCGCCCGCACGGAGGGGTCCGTACGGGTCGTCGGCGACGACGTCCTGACCATGTCCCCCGGCACGCTGCGCGTCCTGCGCACCAGCACGGCGGCCATGATCTTCCAGGACCCCCGGGCCGCCATCAACCCGATGCGCCGCGTCGGGGACTTCCTCACCGAGAGCATGCGGCTCAACGCCCGCATGGCCCGGCAGGCCGCCGCCGAGCGGGCCGTGGTGATGCTGGAGGCCGTCGGCCTCGGCGGCGACGTCCTGCGCAAGTACCCCGGTCAGCTCTCCGGCGGCATGCTGCAACGGGTCATGATCGCGGCCGCCCTGATGGGCGACCCGGCCCTGATCCTCGCCGACGAACCCACCACCGCCCTCGACGTCACGACCCAGGCCGAGGTGGTGTCGCTCCTCGGTGAGCTGCGCGAGCGCTTCGGGACGGGGCTGCTCTTCGTCACGCACGACCTCGGGCTCGCCGCCGCGATCAGCGACCGGGTCTACGTCATGTACGCGGGCCGGATCGTCGAAACGGGCCCGGCCGCGGCGCTGTTCGCCGACCCGCGGCACCCCTACACGGCGGCGCTGCTGAACTCCACCCCCCGCCTGGACGCCCCCCAGGGGCGCCTCGCCGCCATCGAGGGCCGGCCGCCCGGCCTGCGCGAGGAACTGACGGGCTGCCCCTTCGCCGCGCGCTGTGTGCACGCGACCGAGGTGTGCGACCGGCAGGCACCGGCGCTCCTCCCCGTCGCCGGTGAACCGGCCCGCGGGGCCTCCTGCCACCACAGCGAGCAGCTCGCGGGAAAGGCCGGTCATGCCTGAAGTGGAGAGCCGCGCCGTACCCGGCAGGAGAGGAGAGCCGCCGATGAGCGGGAGCGACAGCGCGAGCGGGGACGTCCTGGAGGTCGAGGGCCTGCGCCGGGCCTACGGGAGCGTGCGGGCCGTGAACGACGTGTCGTTCCGGCTGGCCGGGGGCCGGTCGCTGGGCATCGTCGGTGAATCGGGGTCGGGCAAGACGACCACCGCCCGCATCATCGTGGGCCTGGAGCGGGCGGACGGCGGGCGCGTGCTGGTCCACGGCCGGGACCGCGGCGAGCGCCGGCGCGGCGCGGCCGGGCGGCTCGCGCGGGCCCGGGAGGTCCAGATGGTCTTCCAGGACCCCTTCCTGTCCCTGGATCCGCGCATCACGGTGGGCGGGGCGCTCCGCGAGACCCTCCGGCTGCATTTTCCCGGTACGGACCCCACGCGGCGGATCACCGAACTGCTGGACCGGGTCGGCCTCGGCCCCCGGGAGGCGGAGGCGCTGCCCCGGCAGTTGTCGGGCGGGCAGCGCCAGCGCGTCGCCATCGCCCGGGCGCTGGCCGTCGAACCGGCCGTCCTCGTCCTCGACGAGGCGGTGGCCGCCCTGGACGTCTCGGTGCAGGCGCAGATCCTGAACCTGCTCTTCGACATCCGCGAGGAGACCGGGATCGGCTATCTGTTCATCACCCACGACCTGGGGGTGGTGCGCTGTGTGACCGACGACGTCATCGTGATGCGCCGCGGCCGGATCGTCGAGTCCGGGCCGACGGCTCGGGTGCTCGCCGACCCCCAGCACCCTTACACGCGGCTGCTGTTGGAGTCCGTACCGCGCCCCGGCTGGGATCCGCGGCGGATCGCGGCCGCCCGTCGCGCCCTGTGAGGGGCGCGGCGGGTGCGGTGGGTGCTTCGGCTGCGGCAGGTGGGGCGGTCAGGGGCGCAGTGCGGCGGCGGTCAGGCCGCTGACGAGGGCGCGTACGGCCGCCTCGGTCTCGACCGCGGAGTCCAGTGACTGGATCGCGGCCAGGCCGTCGGCCGCGGCGGCCAGCGCCGTGCCGAGCGGCGCCGGGTCGACGGCGCCGCCGTGCTCGTCGGACAGGACCTGGAACAACCGGACGAAACAGGCGCGCCAGCGCTGGTACTCGGCGTCCACGGCGACCCGGACCCGGTCGTCGTTCAGCGCGAACCAGTGGAGCGCGGAGTGGAGGCGCGAGAGGTCCGGGCCCTCGGGCCTGTTCAGCCGTACGACGACCCGCTCGGCCCGCTCGGCGAAGGAACCGGGGGCGTCGACCGCGCGCTCCATCGGGGTGATCCATTCGCCCCGGATGTCCTCGACGACCGCCACGATCAGGTCGGTGCGGTCCTGGAAGTGGTAGTGGCACATCCCGTGCGAGATCCCGCAGAGCGCGGCGACGTTGCGGGTGCTGAAGCGTGCGAAGCCCTCGCCCGCCAGCAGGGTGCGGGCCGCGGCGATCAGGTTCGCGCGCGTCTGGGCGCCCTTCGCGGAGGTGCGCGACGCGGCGGCCCGCGCCGCGGCCGGGGCGGGTGCGGGCGTCGGTGCGGGCATCGGTTCGGGCGTCGGTTCGGGCATTGGTGCGGGCGTACCGGGATGATCGTTCTGAGCTGCTGCTGCCACGCCGTCACTGTAACGACTGCGGCGGCGGCGCACGGTGGGAACGATCACCTGCCCGCGGGCCGACGCCTCCCCCGTTTTTGTGCGTTCCTCCTGGTTCTCCCTGCACGTATTCAGATTATTGACCGAGCGCTCGGTCAGTAATACGTTCCAGCCCATCGGCGGAGCGCGATCCGCCCAGGGCTGACCGGAGATCAGAAATGAACGATCACGCTGGAGTTCAGGACCCGACCGGAAGAACCCCCCGCCGGACGCTGGACCGCAGGGGGTTCCTCACCGCGGCGGGCCTCACGGCCGCCGGGGCCGCACTGACCGCGATCGGCGGGGAGGCCTACGGGGCCGTCCGCCCCTCGGCCGGGACCCGCGCCGCCGCCGGGGCCCGCGCCGCCGCCACGGGTTTCGCCGTCCCGATCGACACCGTCCGGCACACCCGGACCTGGATGGCCTGGCCCGACAGCTCGGCCATCTGGGGCCGCTCGCTCGCCGGCGTCCAGGCGAACATCGCCCTGATCGCCAAGACCATCGCGAAGTACGAGCCGGTGGTCGTGTGCGCCAACTCCGCCTCCGCGTCGAAGGCCAGGAGCGCCTGCGGCTCGGCCGTCACCGTGATCACCACGATCCCGGTCGACGACTGCTGGATGCGCGACAGCGGGCCGGTGTTCCGTACCAACGGGGCGGGTGGCCTGGACGCGGTGGGCCTGAACTTCAACGGCTGGGGCAACCAGCAGACCCACGCCAAGGACGCCCTGGTCGCGGGGCGGGTCGCGGCCTACGCCGGGGTGCCGTTCAGCACGGCCGCCCTCATCGGCGAGGGCGGCGCGGTGGAGACCGACGGCGCGGGCACCCTCATGGCGACCCGCAGCAGCATCATCAACCCTGACCGCAATCCGAACCTGAGCCAGGCGCAGATCGAGGCCGCCCTGTGCGCGGCCTTCGGCGCCTCGAAGGTGATCTGGTTCAAGGGCGTCCTCGGCCGGGACATCACCGACGACCACGTCGACGCCACGTCGCGGTTCCTCGCGGAAGGGGCGGGGCTGGTCCAGATGCCGCTCGCGAGCGACACCGACGCCTGGTCGAACGACGCGCGCCAGCAGTTCCAGATCCTGTCCACCGCCACCAACGCCCAGGGCCACGCGATCGCGGTCACCAAGCTCCAGGGCCCCGACTACAACAAGATCCGCTCGACCAACCCGGACTTCGTGGGCGCCTACGCGAACTACTACGTGTGCAACGGCGCGGTCGTCGCCCCCCAGTTCGGCGACAGCGGCGCCGACGCCGCGGCCAAGGCCACCCTGCAACGCGCTTTCCCCGGCCGGGTCGTCGAGCAGCTGAACATCGACAGCCTCGGCGGGGGCGGTGGCGGCATCCACTGCGTCACCCAGCAGCAGCCCGTTCCGTAGCCCTCTCCCGAACGACCGTCCCGGACCGCCGTCTTGGGCCGTCCTCCTGGCGCCCGATGCCTGGTTCCCCGGCCCCCGGTTCCCCGAAGCACCGGGGGCCGGGGGCCGGGGGCGTCCGGTGCCGGGCGCCTGTCACTCCGTATCGTTCCGGATGCCCGCCCCCGCGCTCCCGCCACTAGCTTGTCGACGGCATCCGCCAGACCGACCAGCCCGGAGCCCGGGGAGCAGCGATGCCGATGACCGCCACCACCGGCCGAACCCTTGCCGCCGACGGCCGAGCGGGCGGCGCCGCGCTCGGGCGCCAGGAGTGCGAGGTCCTCCACGCGGTCGGCTGCGGTCTGCGGGACGACGAGATCGCCGCCGCCCTCGCCATTCCCGAGGACGTCGTGGCCGGACACCTCGCGCGGATCCTCGGGAAGCTCGGGCTGCGCGACCGGGCCGCCGCCATCGTCCACGCCTTCGACTGCGGCCTGGTCGCCCCCGGCAGCGGTCCCCGTACGCGCACGCTCACCCCGGCGCCGCGGACCGTCGCCGCCGCGCCGCCCGTAGCGGACGTACGGATCTCCGTGCTCGGACCGCTGCGGGCCTGGCATGACGGGCGTCCCCTGAATCCAGGGCACCTGCGCCAACAGGCCGTACTGGCCGCGCTCGCGCTGCGCGCGGGGCGCACGATCAGCCGCCGCGAACTGCTCGAAGGGGTGTGGGGGACGGAGCCGCCGGTCACGAACGTGGTGCCGGTGTACGTCTACCGGCTGCGCAAGACACTGCGCGGCGCGGACGGCACGGCTCCGGTCATCGAGCACGACCGGCGCGGCTACCGGCTGGTCCCGGACGCGGTCGACGTGGACGTGGCGCGCATGGAGGCGCTGGTCGGCGAGATCCGGGCGGCCGACCGGGCGGGCGAGCCCGCCGAGGCGGTCCGGCTGTGCTCCCGCGCGCTGGACCTGTTCCGCGGTGAGCCCCTGGCCGGCCTGCCGGGGCCGCTCGCCGAGCTGGAGCGGCTGCGGCTCACCGAGCGCAGGATCGCGCTCGCCCAGCGGAAGCTGGAGTGGCAGCAGCGGCTCGGCCGGCACGCGGAAGCGATCGCCGAGCTGTTCGCCCTGTCCGCGGCGCACCCCCTGAACGAGCCGGTGGCCGCGATGCTGATGCGCGCGCTGTACCGCAGCGGCCGGCAGGCCGACGCGCTGACCGTGTTCGACCGCGCCCGCCGCCGGCTGGCCGACGACCTCGGGGTCGCGCCGAGCCGGATGCTGCGGCAGACCTGCCAGATGATCCTGCGCGGGGACGAGGCCGGACTCGGCCTCACGACGACGGGGTGACGGGGTGACGGGGTGACGGGGTGACGGGGTGACGGCGGCGGGGTGACGGCGACGACGGGGCAATGGCGACGGGGTGACGGCGACGGAGGGCACCGGGCCGCCGCCGTGTGCGCGTGGCCCGGTGCCCTCCGTACGGTCACGGTCAGGAGGCGAAGGCGGTCTCCAGCCGGGGGATCAGGTCCCGGAGGTCCTGCTCCCAGCAGCCGGAGTTGTGGCCGCCGTTGCACTGGCTGCCCCAGGCGGAACCGTCGCCGTAGCCGACGTAGTAGTAGGGCAGGCCACGGGCGTCCAGGCTGTCCTTGACGTGCTTGGCCGCGCCCTCGACCCAGAACTCGGGATCGGCGGGCGAGCCGCCTCCGTTGCCCACGTAGATCGAGACCCCGACTCCGGCGAGCCGGTCCACGTGCTGCGCCGGGTCCACCTCGTTGAACCGCCAGTCGGCGTTGAACACCGGGTAGGGCGAGCCGAACGCGGCGTCGCTGTCCACACTGGGCGAGTAGCCGACGAGGGAGGCGACGACGGCCATCCGCAGGTCCATGGACCGGACCGACAGGTCGATGTCACCCGACAGGGACGCCGTCTGGCTGAACAGGTCGGGGCGGACCTGGGCGTAGTGGAGGGCGCCGAAACCGCCCATGGAGATGCCCGCGATGGCCCGGGCCTTCTTGGTGGCGATGGTGCGCAGGTTGGCGTCGATGAACGGGATCACCTGCTTGAGGTGGAAGGTCTCCCAGTTCTGGGCACCGGCCGCGGTCTTCTGGTTGAGCCAGTTCGCGTACCAGCCCCGGGCGCCGCCGTCCGGGACAACGGTGATCATCTGGTTCGAGGTGGTCAGCGCCGGATAGTTCTGCTGGATCGGGTCGTCGGGCGAACCGTGCAGGAAGTACGTCACCGGGTAGCGCCTGCCCGGGTCGTCGTAGTAACCGCTCGGCAGGATGATCTTGATGTGGTGCTTGCCCGCGACCTCGGGTGTGGTCACGGTGATGTAGAAGTTGGTGGCACCGCCCACGGTGGTGTCGACCTGCGTCAGGCCGAAGCCGTCCGTCAGCACGGGCGGCGCGGCGCCGTCGGCGGCCACCGCCGGACCCGCCGCCAGTGCCGGGCCCGCCGGCACGGCCAGGCCCACGACGGCGGCCATCACCGCCACCACCATGCGCCACCGGCTCGATGTCTTCGTCACAGCATGCTCCTTCGTGAACCTCTCAGCGGATCGGACCGGACCGGACCGGTCTCAGTCCAGGACCTTGATCTCCAGTGCCGGTGAGGCGGCGATGTCGTTCTCGGTGAACCGTTCGGTCACCCACTGGCCCGCCGAGAAGAGCTTGGTCTGGTCGGCGTAGTGGGGGGAGTTCGGGTTGGCCGACTGCGAGTAGGCCAGTACCGAGGAGGTCTGCGGCGGGCCCTCGGCCGTGAACCGCACCTGCTGGATGAAGCTCGACCCGAAGGTGATGTCGAGCTTGCCGTCGACCAGGCCGGGAGTGACCACGTTCAGCACGCCCACCTCACTGACCGCGCCGTGGATCGGGATCTGCTCGCCGTTGCGGGTGATCTTCTGGATGTCGGCCAGCCGCGCGTTCAGCGGCACACCGGCGTTGCGCAGCGCGAGGACCGCCCGGGCGAGCGCGTCGCGGACGGCGGAGCTGCCGGAGTCCAGCGAATTGGGCGTGTGCACCGGGTCCTTGGCGTCGAAGGGGACCCGCCACGGCAGTTTCTCGATCGCCTGCCCGCCGAGCAGTTGGAACCAGTAGTTCTCGAAGAGCCAGGATCCCCTGCTGTCCGCGGTGAAGTCGTGGTCCTTCCAGGCGGCCAGGATCGGGCACGCCTCGCTCACGTTGACCAGGTTGCCGTCCACCAGGACGAGTCCGAAGGGGGCGCCCTGGCACGCGGAGACCGTGGCGTTGAGGGCCAGGTCGGCCGCCCTGCTGTTGTCGGCGAAGAGCAACTGCCGCATGTTCTCCGGGGTGAAGCCCCTCCCCGGCAGGCCGTCGTTGCCGTTGATCCGGTTCTGCGCGGTCAGGATCAGCTCCTGCGTGCGCAGCGACCGGGGCGCCGCGGTGTCGCCCATCACCCGGGGGAAGGACAGCGGCTGCGCGGGATTCGCCAGCCAGGCGCTGTCGTTGGCGTTGCCGACGAAGTCGGAGCGGATGAGGCGCGGCTGCTTGTGCGGGTCCAGCAGTCCGGGCGCGACGGCGTTCGGGTCATGGGGCCAGTCGCACGCGCTGCGCTTGCCGTCGAAGATGGAGACCGGCGGTACGTTCGGCAGCCGTAGCGTCTGGTTGAACAGCAGTTGGCCGGTCATCGTGAGGCACGACTGGGCGTGCGCGTCGGTGATGTTCGGGGTGGCCTGGATGTCCGCGTACAGGGCGTTGCCCTTGCGGTCGGTGGCGATGGTGTTGAAGAAGGGGACGCCTTCGGTGGTCTCCAGGGTGTTCACGACGTCGTTGACGTCCTTGGCCTGGTCGAGGTGGAACCAGGTGTTCAGCGCCCGCAGGTTGTCCATGTTGACGTCGCGCACCGCGTGCGCGCTGACCACCCAGGGCAGCGGGTTGCCCAGGACCGACGTGGTGATCGGGCCGTACCGGGTGGCCCACAGCGTCCTGGTGACCTGGCCGAGCGAGCCGTCCGGCTTGCGTACGTCGACGCCGACCTGCTGCGAGGTCATCTGCTGCCAGGTGCCGTCGACCAGGTACTTGGTCGGGTTGAGCGGGTCCACCTGTACGTCGAACAGCCCGAACGGGGCGACCGTGGCGACGGTGTGGGTCCAGGCGACGTCGTCGTTGTGCCCGATGTTCACCGCGGGGAAACCGAGCAGGCTGGCGCCGGAGACGTTGGCCTTCCCGGGGATCGTCAGCTGGCTCTGCCACATGCGGTTCTTGCCCTGCCACGGGAAGTGCGGGTTGGCCAGCAGCATGCCGGTGCCCCCGGACACGCCCTGTGAACCGACGGCGAGGGCGTTGCTGCCCATGCTCTGTTGACGGCTGACGGCCAGCGCGTCACGGATCTTCGTCGCGGTCTCCTCGGGCGAGGGCGACGGCGAGGGCGAGGGCGCCTTCGCCGACGGGGCCTTCGCCGACGGGGCGGCCGACGCCCCCGGGGGCGCGGCGTTCACCTCGCCGTCCAGCAGCACGTCGGCGGTGCCCATGATGATCTCGGCGTGCGCGTGCCGGTACACGTCCAGCTCCGTGATCGGCCGCACCCAGGCCGCGCCCCGGCAGGCCGGGTCGGAGATGTTGTTCACGCCCGTCTCGGCGAGGTACCGGTTGTACCCCTGGACGTAGCCGCGAATGGCTTCCTTGACCTCGGGCTCCGGCCCGTTGGGCGCGGGCTGGTCGATCAGCCGTTCCACGACCCGGTCGTCGTTCATCCGCTGGAAGTACAGGTCGCTGTTGAGGTTGGTGGTGGTGTTCTGGCGCTCCCCGGGGCTCGCCTTGCCGTCGGGCCCCAGGTAGCGGGAGCGCTGGGCGTTGACCATGAGATAGGTGTCGGCCAGGGTGCAGATGTTGTCCTTGGCCACCGCGTACCCGTAGCCCGTGCCCAGCCCCGCCCAGTCCGAGGCGATGATGTGCGGGATCCCGTACTCGGTGTACCGGATCGTCGGCTTGTCCGGCCCCAGCCCGGCGGCTTCGGGGACCCGCGGCCCGCTGGCCGCCAGCGTACTCAGCACCGCCACCGCGGTCAGAGCCGCCATCGGCAGCCTCGCCCTGAATCTCCTCCGCGCCATCGAGCCGTCCTTCCCGTGTGGTCCAGCCCCATGTCTGGACGTCGGCCACGCTAAGGAGGAGCGATGAAATCCCGATGACGCGAGCACACCCCCGGCGGACACCAGCTCCTCAGCCCCGAGCTGCGCGCGGCGAAGGACTGCAACCCGCCCGCACGCTGCGGTGACGGCGACGGCTGCTGATCCACTCTCACTGAACGGAAGCGGTCCGGGCGTGGCTGAGGCGCCCGGACCGCCCCAGCCAAGGGTTCCAAAGGCGAACGGCGCATCGGGGAGGTGGCCGTGATCGGCCCCCTGGCCCTGGCGTCGAGTGGCCACGGCTGTGGCAGATGGCCCGTTCCTGTGGCAGGCCCGCGGCCAAGGACACCGAACTCGCACAGTGGATTCTGGTGCAGGCGACCCGGGCCTTCCTCTGCGGGAGCGACGGATGGCCTCAGCCCTGACCAGGTGGCCGAGCGCCCTTCGCTCTATCAGCCCGGAAACGCAAAAGAACCCCACCGAAGTGGGGTTCCTGCTGGTGTCCGAGGGGGGACTTGAACCCCCACGCCCGATAAAGGGCACTAGCACCTCAAGCTAGCGCGTCTGCCATTCCGCCACCCGGACCAGGTGGTCGGCCCCGGTTTCCCGCGGCGACAAGGACAACAATAGCAAAGGTTCGGAGTGCTCCTCACCCGCATAAACGGTGGTCAGCAGCCTGCCGGAGCGTGTCAGCGGGCGGGCGGTCCGGGCCCGCCCGCCGGGCGTACAGCGCGTTGCCGCGCGTGTACGGCCCGTGCGGACCGCGGCGGGGGGGGCGGCCCGGGTCACGGGCAGCGGATGACCTGGCCCGCGTAGGAGAGGTTGCCGCCGAAGCCGAAGAGGAGGACGGGGGCGCCCGAGGGGATCTCGCCGCGCTCGACCAGCTTGGACAGGGCCATCGGGATGCTGCCGGCCGAGGTGTTGCCGGAGTCGACGACATCGCGGGCCACGACCGCGTTGACGGCGCCGATCTTGGCGGCGAGCGGCTCGATGATGCGCAGGTTCGCCTGGTGCAGGACGACTCCGGCGAGGTCCTCCGGGGTGATTCCGGCGCGCTCGCACGCCTTGCGGGCGAGCGGCGGCAGCTGGGTGGTGGCCCAGCGGTAGACGGACTGGCCTTCCTGGGCGAAGACCGGCGGGCTGCCCTCGATGCGGACGGCGTGGCCCATCTCCGGGACCGAGCCCCACAGGACCGGCCCGATGCCGGACTCCTCGCAGGCCTCGACGACCGCGGCGCCCGCGCCGTCACCGGTCAGCACGCAGGTGGTGCGGTCGGTCCAGTCGGTGATCTCGGTCATCTTGTCCGCGCCGATGACCAGCGCGCGGGTGGCGGAGCCCGCGCGGATGGCGTGGTCGGCGGTGGCCAGGGCGTGGGTGAAGCCCGAGCAGACGACGTTGATGTCCATGAGGGCCGGGTGGCCTCCCATGCCGAGCTTGGCGGCCACGCGGGCCGCCATGTTGGGCGAACGGTCGATCGCGGTCGAGGTGGCGACGAGTACGAGGTCGATGTCGTCGGGGGTCAGTCCCGCGCTCGCCAGTGCCTTGCCCGCGGCCTGGAAGGCCAGCTCGTCCACGGGCTCGTCGGGACCGGCCATGCGGCGGGTCTTGATGCCCACCCTGGAGCGGATCCACTCGTCGTTCGTGTCGACCATGGCCGAGAGGTCCTCGTTGGTGATCACTTTCGCGGGCTGGTAGTGCCCCAGAGCCACCACGCGTGAACCGGTCATGGGCAGGATCCCCCTCGTAAGGCAGTCAGGATCACCCAGCTTGGCCTGCTACTGACCGGTACGAGGGCGCGTGACCCGACAGGATTCCTGCGGTGGAATTTGGAGATTCCGGAGGATCTTCCTGCGGAGCACCTGTATGGAGCGATACGGGAGAATGGGCCTGACGGGCCCGTGCGGGCCGGCCGAGCGGCACGACAACGAGAGAACGGGTGGGCTGATCACCATGGGACGGGTCACCGAGCGCCGCCGCGTCGTCCGGATCCGGGGCGGTGTGGTCGGGACGCGCCCGGACACGCTGGTCGCCGAGGAGCCGCTGGAGATCCGGCTGAACGGGAAGCCGCTGGCCATCACCATGCGCACCCCGGGCGACGACTTCGCGCTGGCGGCGGGCTTCCTGGTGAGCGAGGGCGTCCTCGCGCACGCCTCGGACATCCGCGCGGTCACCTACTGCGACGGGCAGACGGAGGACGGCGGCAACACGTACAACATCGTCAACGTGCAGCTGGCTCCCGGCGTTCCGGTTCCGGACATCACCCTGGAGCGGAACGTCTACACGACCTCCTCCTGCGGCCTGTGCGGGAAGGCCAGCCTGGACGCCGTACGGACGGCGAGCCGCTTCCCGGGCATCGGCGCCGACCCGGTCCGCATACCGGCCGGGCTGCTCGCGGAGCTGCCGGAGCGGCTGCGCGCCGCGCAGAAGGTGTTCGACCGTACCGGCGGACTGCACGCGGCCGGGCTGTTCACGGCGGCGGGCGAGCTGGTCGACGTACGGGAGGACGTGGGCCGTCACAACGCGGTGGACAAGATCATCGGCCGGGCGCTGCGCGAGGGACGGCTGCCGCTGGCCGGGGCGGTGCTGCTGGTGTCGGGGCGGGCCTCCTTCGAGCTGGCGCAGAAGGCGGTCATGGCCGGGATCCCGGTGCTGGCCGCTGTGTCGGCGCCGTCCTCGCTGGCCGTGGACCTCGCGGTCGAGTCGGGGCTGACCCTGGTCGGTTTCCTGCGCGGCCCGAACATGAACGTCTACGCGGGCGAGGAGCGGATCACCCTGCCCGCGGACCAGGGCTAGCGCCCGCGGCCGCGGGCGGTCTTCTTCGGGGCCGGGGGCTCGATCCGGTGCAGGTCGAGGGCGTCCGGGGGCACGGCCACGCCGGGACCGCCCGCCAGGGCCCAGTCCACGATGTCGTCGGTCGCGGTGTCGTCCATGACCCAGCCGAACCAGGAAGCGCGGGCGCCCTTGCGGCGGGCCTCGGTCGCGGGCTGGACGACGATCACGTTGGCCTGGGCGCAGGGGCCGAGGCAGTCGACCGTACGGACGGCCAGCCGGCCCCCGGACTCCTCGGCGGCCTCGCGCAGCCGGGCCAGCTGACCCGCGTGGTCGGTCCCGGGGTTCTTGCGCGGGTCGCCGCAGCAGCAGCCCCGGCACACCACCAGGGTGCAGGGGCGTTCGGCGTGGGCGGAGTGGGAGCGTATCCAGGTCACCGACGCACGTTACCGGGCCCCGGCCGCGGGGTGTTGGGCCGCTCGCGAGACCTCCGCCACACGCGCGGAGGGGAGTTCGGGACCGGGGTCCCCGGCCCGGCGGCGGGCGAGCACCGCGCAGACCAGCAACTGCATCTGGTGGAACAGCATGAGCGGGAGCACGGCGAGGCTCGCCTGCGCCCCGAACAGCACGCCGGCCATGGGCAGTCCGGCCGCGAGGCTCTTCTTCGACCCGGCGAACTGGATGGCGATCCGGTCCGCCCGCCCGAATCCGAGGCGGCCGGCGCCGTACCAGGTGACCAGAAGCATCACGGCGAGCAGCACCGCCTCGACCGCCATCAAGGCGCCCAGGCGCGCGAGGCTGACCTGGTGCCAGATCCCGGCGGCCATGCCCGCGCTGAAGGCGGCGTAGACGACGAGCAGGATCGAGCCGCGGTCGACGCGGCCGAGGACCGCGCGGTGGCGGGTGAGGAAGCCGCCGACCCGGCGGCGCAGCACCCGGCCGAGGACGAACGGCAGCAGCAGCTGCAAGACGATCTTGAGCAAGGAGTCGAGGGAGAACCCGCCCGCGTCGTGGCCGAGCAGCCCGGCGGCGAGCAGCGGGGTCAGGAAGATTCCGGCGAGGCTCGAGAAGGATCCGGCGCAGATGGCGGCGGGCACGTTGCCGCGGGCGATCGAGGTGAAGGCGATCGAGGACTGGATGGTGGAGGGGACCAGGCAGAGGAAGAGCAGGCCGCTGTAGAGCGGCGGCGTCAGGAGGGTGGGGACGAGGGCCCGCGCGGCCAGGCCGAGGAGGGGGAAGAGGACGAAGGTGCACACCAGGACGGTGAGGTGGAGCCGCCAGTGGCGCAGGCCGTCGAGGGTCTCGCGGGTGGAGAGGCGGGCGCCGTAGAGGAAGAAGAGGAGGGCGACGGCGGCGGTGGAGGCACCTTCGGCGACGGGCGCGGCCGCGCCGCGGGCGGGGAGCAGGGCCGCGAGGCCGACGGTGGCGAACAGGGCCAGGACGTACAGATCGAGCGGCAGCCAGGCGGGGAGCGCGGGCATCTGCGGGCGGCGGCGCATGGCGGACTCGCTTGCTGTCGGGGCGGATGGTGGGGTGCGGGTGCGTGCGTGGCACGGGTGCGGCGGGGAGCAGGGGGGTGCGGGGTCCCGTGTGGGTGCCGTGCGGGTGCCCCCTGGGTGCCGTGCGGGTGCCCTGCGGGCGCCCTGCGGGCCCCTCTCATCGTCAGGGGCGTGGCAGTGATCGGGAAACACGCACACCGCTCTGACTGTCATCACCGTTCGCGATAGCGTGCCCGTCATGACGGTCATGTACGACCCGGCGCTGCTGCGTACGTTCCTCACGGTCGCCCAGACGCTCAGCTTCACGCAGGCCGCGGGGCGGCTCGGGGTGCGGCAGTCCACCGTGAGCCAGCACGTGCGGCGCCTGGAGGAGGCCACCGGGCGGCCGCTGTTCCTGCGGGACACGCACCGCGTGGAGCTGACCGAGGACGGCGAGGCGCTGCTCGGCTTCGCCCGGACGATCCTGGAGGCCCACGAGCGGGCGGCGGCTTTCTTCCGCGGGACCCGGCTGCGCGGGCGGCTCCGCTTCGGGGCCTCGGAGGACTTCGTGCTGACCCGGCTGCCGGAGATCCTGGAGGGGTTCCGGCACGAGCACCCCGAGGTGGACCTGGAGCTGTCGGTGGAGCTGTCCGGCACCCTGCACGAGCGGCTGGACGCGGGGCGCCTCGATCTGGTGCTGGCCAAGCGCCGCGGCCCCGGGGACGAGCGGGGCCGGCTCGTCTGGCGGGACCGGATGGTGTGGATCGGGGCGCCGGGGCTGCGGGTGGACCCCGACCGGCCGGTTCCGCTGATCGTCTACCCCCCGCCGGGGATCACCCGGGCCCGGGCGCTGGAGGTCCTGGAGCGGGACGGGCGCGCCTGGCGGATCGCGTGTACGAGCGGCAGCCTGAGCGGGCTGATCGCGGCGGCCCGGGCGGGGCTCGGGGTGATGGCCCACACCCGGGGCCTGATCCCGCCCGGACTGGTCAGGGTCCCGGACCGGGCGGGGCTGCCGGAGCTGGGCCCGGTGGAGTTCGCGCTGCTCCAGGGGCGCCGCCCGACCCCCGCCGCGGACGCCCTGGCGACCGCCGTCCTCACCGGCCCGGCCCGCCTCACCCGCCCGCGCTGACCCACCCGCCCCGTCCGGAGCGCGCTCCGGGCGTGCGGGCCCCGGGCAGGTCTCGTGGAGATTCGCCGCAGGTCTGTGTCCAGGGGCTCCGCGCACCCCGGTACTCCACTCTGACCAGTGATGATGGCGGCGGAACCGATCTTCCGATCCCCTCCCGCCGGGCCCCCCTGGTGGGGTACCGTCACCGGCGCTGTACGGAGCGGAGTCGTGCCGAGAGGAGCCGGCTGTGCGCGAGATGACCGTCCCACCCGTCGTGACGGACGCGCCCGTCGGGGGCCTGGCCGACGCCGTCTTCCAGTACGCCCGCGAGGACCCGGACCGGGTGGTGCTCGGCCGCAAGACCGGCGGCGTCTGGCGGGACGTGACCTCGGGGCAGCTGTGCGCGGAGGTGCTGGCGCTGGCGAAGGGCCTGCTGGCGCAGGGGATCCGGTTCGGGGACCGCGTGGGGATCATGTCGCGCACCCGGTACGAGTGGACCCTGTTCGACTTCGCGCTGTGGGCGATCGGCGCGCAGCCCGTACCCGTCTACCCCTCGGCCGCCGCCGATCAGGTGTACTGGATCCTCTTCGACTCCGGCTGTGTCGCCGTGGTGGTGGAGGACGAGGACCAGGCGATGACCGTGGGTTCGGTGATCGAGGGGCTGCCGCGGCTGGAGCGGCTGTGGCAGCTGGACGCGGGCGCCCTGGAGCAGCTCGTCTCCGACGGGGGCGGCATGTCGGAGGACGTCGTGCACCGTCACCGGAGCGCGGTGACCCCCGACGCGGTGGCCACGGTCATCTACACCTCGGGCACCACGGGCCGCCCCAAGGGCTGTGTGCTGACCCACGCCAATTTCATGTACGAGGCGGACACCCTGGTGACCCGCTGGGAGGCGGTGTTCCGGGCGGGGAGCGGTGAGCAGGCCTCCACCCTCCTCTTCCTGCCGCTGGCCCACGTCTTCGGGCGGATGGTCGAGGTGGCGGCGATCCGGGCCCGGGTCAAGCTCGGGCACCAGCCGGTGCTGGCGGCGTCCGAGCTGATGCCCGATCTGGCCGCGTTCCGGCCGACGTTCGTGCTGGGGGTGCCGCACGTCTTCGAGAAGGTGTTCGCGGGGGCCCGGCGCAAGGCGGAGGCGGAGGGACGCACGGGCCCCTTCGACCGGGCGGTGGAGACGGCCGTGCGCTACGCCGAGGCCCGCGAGCAGAAGGCGTTCGGCACCGGTCCCGGTCCCTCGGCGGCGCTGCGGATGGAGCACCAGTTCTTCGAGAAGCTGGTGTACGGGAAGGTCCGCGAGGCGCTGGGGGGCCGGATCCGGTACGCGATGTCGGGCGGCTCGGCGATGTCGCGGCGGCTCGGGCTGTTCTTCGACGGCGCGGGGGTCACCGTGTTCGAGGGGTACGGGCTCACCGAGTCCTGCGCGGCGGCGACCGCGAACCCGCCGGGCGCGACGAAGTACGGGACGGTGGGCCTCCCGATTCCGGGCACCTCGGTGCACATCGCGGACGACGGCGAGGTGTGGCTGAGCGGGGCGCACGTCTTCTCGGGGTACCTCAACGATCCGCCGGCGAGCGAGGCGGTGCTGCGGGGCGGCTGGCTGGCGACCGGGGACCTGGGGCGGCTGGACACCGACGGGTACCTCACGATCACCGGACGGAAGAAGGAGATCCTGGTGACCTCCAACGGGAAGTCGGTGTCGCCGACCCTGCTGGAGGAGCGGGTGCGGGCCCATCCGCTGGTCTCGCAGTGCGTGCTGGTGGGCAACGACCGTCCGTACATCGCGGCGTTGCTGACGCTGGACATGGAAGGGGTCGCGCACTGGCTGTCGATGCGCGGCCGCCCGCAGCTGCCCGCGGTGGAGCTGCTGCGGGACGAGGACCTCACGGCGGAGGTGCGGCGGGCGGTGGTGACCGCCAACACCCGGGTCTCGCAAGCCGAGTCGATCCGTACGTTCCAGGTGCTGCCCGACCAGTTCACCGAGGACCGGGGGCTGTTGACGCCCTCGCTCAAGCTCAAGCGGCGGGCGATCGAGACGGCGTACGCGCGGGAGGTGGCGGCCCTCTACCAGCGGTGACGGCCGACAGCGCCCCTACCTGACGGCTCGTCACCTTACCCGGTCATTGATATTGACGACTCGTCAGGTGACGCACAGAATGCGGGGATTCCGACCGGAGGGGACTCCATTCATGCTGCGTCCGATCCGCACCCTCGCCGCCGCCGCGGCGGCCCTCGCGCTCGTGTCCGCCTGCAACTCCGCCGCCAAGGGCACCTCCTCACCGTCCGGTACGAGCGCGGGCGCCGGCGCCGGGGCCGCCCGCGGGGTGAGCGCCGGCTCCATCAAGGTCGGCGGCATCGTCTCGATGACCAGCGCCAGCGGCTACAGCAAGAAGGACACCGACCTCGGCGCCAAGGCCCGCTATCTGCGGGCCAACGCCGAGGGCGGGGTGAACGGCCGGACGATCGACTACACGGGCGCGCAGGACGACGGCCAGGACCCCGCCAGGAACCTGGCGGCCGCCCGCAAACTGGTCCAGCAGGACAAGGTGTTCGCCGTCTCCCCGATGAGCTCGGTGACCTTCTCCGGCGCCGACTTCCTGGAGCAGCAGAAGGTGCCCACCTTCGGCTGGGGCACCACGCCCGCCTTCTGCGGGCCGAAGTACATCTACGGGTTCAACGGCTGCCTGGTCCCTACCCCCGGCGGCACCCTCAACCAGACCTGGCCCGAGGGCATCGGCCAGGTCCTGGGCGGGGCGAAGGGCAAGTCCGTGGCCGTCATCGCCAACGACAGCGACGCGGGCAAGTTCGGCGTGCGGACCTTCTCCCAGGGCTTCGCCAGCGCCGGGTTCACCGTCTCCTACGCCAAGGCCAGCGTGCCGGGCACGGCCGTGCCGAGCGACTGGTCGGCGTACGTGAAGGAGATCCTCTCCGCGAACGGCGGCAAGGCGCCCGACGCCGTCGTCTCCGTGATGCAGACCCCGAACAACATCGGGCTGTTCACGGCCCTCAAGCGCGCCGGTTACCAGGGGCTGCTGTCCGACCCGACCGACTACGACCCGGGACTGCTGGCCAAGGACGCGACCAGGCAGGCCCTCGACGGGGTGTACGTCCTGCTCCAGTTCGCCCCCTTCGAGTCGCCGGACGCGCGGATGGCGCAGTTCAAGGCCGACATCAAGGCCGCCTCGGGCGGCCGGGAAGTCCCCCTGAACATGCACATGTTGACCGGCTACATGTCGGCGGACCTCTTCGTCTCGATCGCGAAGAAGGCGGGCCGGGAGCTGACCGCGGAGTCCTTCCAGGCGGCCGCGCAGAGCTTCTCCGACACGGGGACCCTGGTCGGCGACCGGGCGGAGCCGCAGGGGCAGAAGAACAGCTTCGGCTGCGGGGCGCTCGTACAGCTCAAGAACGGGGCGTACGAGGTCTCCGTGCCGTTCAAGTGCTACGAGCCCATCCCCTTCAAGTAGGGGCGACGGCATGGTCGATCTGCTCGTCTTCGTACTGAGCGGTCTGGTCTCCGGCGCCCTGTACGCGCTGCTGGCCACCGGGCTGGTGCTGTCGTACTCGGCCTCCGGCCTCTTCAACTTCGCGCACGGGGCCACCGCCTACCTGTGCGCGCTCACCTTCTACGAGCTGCACTCGGGCCTGGGCTGGCCCGCCGTCCCGGCGGCCCTGCTCGTCGTCCTCGTGCTCGCCCCCGGCCTCGGCTGGGGGCTGGACCGGCTGATGTTCCGGCGCCTCGCGCGGGTCGGCGAGAGCGCGCAGATCGTCGCCACCATCGGACTGCTGGTCGCGCTGCCCGCGGCCGGGCTGTGGGGGGTGGGGCTGCTGGCGGACGCGGGGGCCGCTGTGCTGCCCGCGGAGAACCAGTTCGGGCTGCCCGGAGTGGGGCCCAGCCCCGCGCGGTCCTGGGAGCCGCTCGACGGGGTCGGCATCGACTCCGACCAGCTGATCACCTGGGTGGTGACGGCCGTGGTGGCGGTGGCCCTGTGGGTCCTGATGCGCCACACCCGGCTGGGGCTGCGGCTGCGGGCCTCCGTCGACAACCGCTCGCTGACCGAACTGCGCGGGATCAGCGCCGACCGGCTCTCCTCGGTCGCGTGGATGATCGCCTCGGGCCTGGCCGGGCTCGCCGGGGTGCTGGCCACTCCCCTGCTCGGGCTGTCCGCGCACGACTTCACCCTGTTCCTGTTCGTGTCCGCGACGGCGGCGGTCATCGGGCGGTTCGTCTCGGTGCCGCTCGCCTTCGCCGGCGGGCTGGGCCTCGGCGTCCTGCAGAACCTGGTCGCCGGGTACGCCACCTTCACCGAGCGCGTCACCGGCTTCCGGACCGCCGTCCCGTTCCTGATCCTCTTCGCCGGGCTGCTGGTGCTGACCCGGCGGGCCCGCACCGCCGGGACCGCCGCCTCCGACGCGCCGCCCCCCGACCACCTGGCGGGGGCCTCCTGGCGGCGCCGCTGGGGGGTGTGGGCGGCGGGCGCCGTGCTGCTGTGCGTGGCGCTGTACACGGTCACCACCCCCCTCTGGAGCGGGCTGCTCGCCCAGGGGCTGGCGATCGCCCTGGTGTTCATGTCCTTCACCGTGCTCACCGGCCTCGGCTCGATGGTCTCGCTCGCCCAGGCCACCTTCGTGACGGGCGCGGCGCTGGTCGCGGGGCTGCTGATGAGTCACGGCTGGCCCTTCGCCCTGGCCCTGGCGGTCGGCACCTGCGCGGCCGCGGCCCTCGGCGCGCTGGTCGCGCTCCCGGCCCTGCGGCTCGGCGGGCGCTCGCTGGCGCTGGCCACCCTCGCGCTGGCGTTCCTCGCGGACCAGGTCCTCTTCCAGCTGCCGTGGCTGCGCAACGGGGACTCCGGATGGTCCGTGCCCCGGCCCGTGTTCGGACCGGTGGACCTCTCCGACGACCGGGCGATGGGCGTGGCCCTGATGGTGCTGGTGGCGCTGGTCGCGGCCGGGCTGAGCGCGCTGCGGAACTCCCCGTCGGGGCGGGCGATGCTCGCCGTACGGTCGGCCCCCGCGGCGGCCATGGCCTCGGGGGTGTCCGTCCTGCGCACGAAGCTGCTGCTGTTCACGCTGTCGGCGGGGCTGGCCGGTTTCGGGGGCGTGCTGTACGCCTCGTACAACACCCGGATCACGGCCACCGACTTCACCGCGATGACCGGTCTGGTGTGGCTGGCCGTGGTGGTGGCGGCGGGGGTGCGCAGGCCGCCGTACGCGGTGGTCGCGGGGCTCGTGTTCGCGGTCGCGCCGCGGGTGCTGGCGGACTACGTGACCACCTCGGCGTACCTGCCGGTGATCCTGTTCGGGCTGGCGGGAGTGGCCCTGGCCAACGATCCGGACGGGTACTGCGCGGCGGCGGCGCAGCGGCGGGCGCGGCGGCGGGCCGGGCGCCTGGCGGCGGCCCCGGCGCCTGGGTCCGGGGCACGGGGCTCCGCCCCGGACCCCGCTCCTCGAACGCCCGAGGGGCTGGATACGGCTCGGCCGGGGCTGGATGTGGCTCGGGCGGGCGTGGTCGCGCTGGAGTTGTGCGCGGTGCGCGCCGGGTACGACGGCGGGACCGTGCTGCACGGGGTGGACCTCTCGATCCGGCGCGGGGAGATCCTGGCCGTCCTCGGGCCCAACGGCGCCGGGAAGAGCACCGCCTGCAAGGTGGCCGCCGGGCTGCTGGGGGTCGCGGGCGGGGCCGTGTACGTCGACGGGCGGGACGCGACCCGGGACGGGCCCGTACGCCGCTCGCGCGCCGGGGTGCTGCTCGCGCCGGAGGGGCGCGGGATCTTCCCCTCGCTCACCATCGAGGAGAACCTCGCCCTCCACCTCCCCGACGCCCGCGCCCGGGAGGCCGTGTACGCCCGCTTCCCCCGGCTGCGCGAGCGGCGCGGCCTGGCCGCCGGGTCCCTGTCCGGCGGGGAGCAGCAGATGCTCGCCCTCGCGCCGCTGCTCCAGCGCCCGCCGCGGGTGCTGATCGCTGACGAGCCCTCGCTCGGGCTCGCGCCGCGGGTGGTGGAGGAGGTGTACGGGCTGCTGGCCGAGCTGCGCGACGCGGGTACCGCGCTGCTGCTGGTGGAGGAGAAGGCCGCCGAGATCCTCGGCGTCGCCGACACCGTCGCCTACCTGTCCCAGGGCCGGGTCTCCTGGTGCGGACCGCGCGCCGAGGTGGAGACGGACCGGCTCACCGAGGCCTACCTGGGGATCGGAACATGACGCCGACGGGGAACGAGGAGCCGCGGAAGGAGCCGTACGTCCTGGAGGCCCGCGGGGTCTCGGTCCGGTTCGGCGGGGTCCGGGCCCTGACCGGGGTCTCGCTCGGTGTCCGGGCGGGCGAGGTGTGCGGGCTGATCGGGCCGAACGGGGCGGGCAAGACCACCCTGTTCGACGTTCTGTCCGGCATCCGGCGGCCGGACGCGGGCCGGCTGCTCCTCGACGGGGCGGACGTCACCCGCCGCTCCCCCGTGTGGCGGGCCCGGCACGGGATGCGCCGCACCTTCCAGCGCCAGCAGCTGTTCGGGCAGCTCAGCGTGGCCGACAACCTGCTCGTGGCGCAGGAGTGGCGGGGCGGGGGCGGCGGGCTCGCCGCGGACCTGGCCGGCTGGCCGACCCGTCGGCGCCGGGAGCGCGAGCGGCGGGCCCGGGGCGAGCGGGTGCTGGCCGACTGCGGGCTCGGGGCGCTGGGGACGGCGTACGCGGGCGGCCTGCCGGTCGGCCGGGCCCGGATGGTGGAGCTGGCCCGGGCCGTCGCCGATCCGCCCCGGGTGCTGCTGCTCGACGAGCCCGCCTCGGGGATGTCGGCGCCCGAGCGGGAGCAGCTGGCGGCGGTGGTGCGCCGCCTCGCCGCGGAGGAGGGCTGCGCGGTGCTGCTGGTCGAGCACAACGTGGCGTTCGTGATGGAGGTGTGCGCCCGGGTGGTGGTGCTGGACCTCGGAACGGTGCTGGCCGAGGGCACGGCGGCGCAGGTGCGGGCCGACCCGCTGGTCCGGGAGGCGTATCTGGGGAGCGCCTGAGAAGGCGGGGACGCGTGGGGAGGATAGGTGCGCGCGTGGCGGGAATAGAGCGTCGGGGAGGCCGGTTGTCGCCGGTCGTACGCCACGCACCACCGCACCGAACGCACCGAACCGCACGAGTCGAGGGAACGACCAGACGTGAACCAGGTCCCCAGCATCAAGCTCAACAACGGCACGCTCATGCCCCAGCTCGGCTACGGCGTCTGGCAGATCCCGGACGCCGAGGCCGAGCAGGCCGTCGGGACCGCGCTGGAGGCCGGTTACCGCAGCATCGACACCGCCTCGATCTACGGCAACGAGGCGGGCACCGGCAAGGCCCTCGCGGCGTCGGGTCTGCCGCGCGAGGAACTGTTCGTCACCACCAAGCTGTGGAACGGGCCGTCCGAGACCTGGAGCCGGGACAACGTCCTGCGCGCGTTCGACTCCTCCCTCGCCAAGCTGGGCCTGGACCACGTCGACCTGTACCTGATCCACTGGCCGCGCCCCATGCGCGAGGACTACCTCACCATCTGGAAGACCTTCGAGGAGATCGCCGCGAGCGGCCGCGCCAAGGCCGTCGGCGTCTCCAACTTCGGGCAGCCGCAGCTGGCGCGCCTCGCCACCGAGAGCGCTCTGGTCCCGGCCGTCAACCAGGTCGAGCTGCACCCGCTCTTCAACCAGGCGGAGCTGCGCGCCGTGCACGCGGACCTCGGCATCGCCACCGAGGCCTGGTCCCCGCTGGGCCAGGGCAAGACCCTGCTGACCCTCCCGGCCGTCGCCGCGATCGCCGCCAAGCACGGGCGCACCGGCGCGCAGGTGGTGCTGCGCTGGCACCTCCAGCTCGGGAACATCGCGATCCCGAAGTCGGTCACGCCGGCGCGCATCCGGGAGAACCTGGACGTCTTCGGCTTCGAGCTGGACGCCGAGGACCTCGCCGCGCTCGACGCGCTGTCGACGGCGGGCGGGCGGATCGGTCCCGACCCGGCCGTCTTCGACGCCTGAGCGGCGCCGCGTGTACCGCATCCGGAACGTCGCCGGCGGTCTGCTGCTGGAGGTCGAGGGCTCGTCCCGGGTGCGGGTGGGGTGCGGGTGGGCCCGGGCCCGTCGTGCGGCTGCCGCCCGGTTCGCCCTCCGGGGGCGCCTCAATCGCCGGCGGGGCTGAGAGTGCCGCGGGTGAAGGCCTGGAGGCGGTACGTGGGGGGTGGGCGGGGGTGGTCCGGGTCGGGGAGGGCTTCCAGTTGCGCTGCCAGGGCTTTGGCCGTGGAGCCCTGCCCGGTGATGCGTGAGGCGTAGCGGCCGGCCAGCAAGGCGGTCGCGGCCCGGCGCGGAGTGCGGCCCTGGCCGTGGCCGGTGAACGCGGCCTCGGCGTACGGGCGCAGGCCCACCGCGGCGGCGTACGCCGTCACCTTCGCGGCCGCGTCGGCGGGGTGCGGGGTCAGGTGCTGCGCGAGCACGGCGTCGATGTCGCTGCCCACGTCGTGCGCGGCGTCCTTGTCCACGGTCGTGACGAACACCCCGCCGGGGCGCAGCACCCGGGCCACCTCGGCGATCACCGCCTCCACCAGTCCGGGTGCGCGCAGCAGGTGCAGCAGCCACACCGCGCCGACCGCGTCCAGCGCGCCCGTCCGCACGGGCAGCCGGGTACCGGAGGCGAGGACCACCGGGACCCCGCGCCCGGCGGCCCACGCCGCCATCCCGTACGAGGCGTCCGCCCCCAGGACCCGCAGACCGGGCCGGTTGAGGCGGGCGGTGACGATGCCCGTGCCGCAGCCGAGGTCGAGCAGGGTCCGGGTGCCGGGCGGCAGGAGGCCCAGGACCGCTCCGGCGGCGGCCTCGGCCCGCGGGGTGCCGCCGCGGGTGGCGTCGTACTCCCGGGCTTCGGCGTCGTAGTCCAGCAAGGGCTTCGTCATGTGCGCCGGCATTCGCTCAGCTCGCGCCGTGGGCGGGGGCGAGGTCCTGGACGCGCTGGGCGAGGGCGAAGTCGGCCTCGGTGACCGCGTCGCCCGCGCTGTGGGTGTTCACCGCCAGGCGGACGGTGTTGTAGCCGAGGGTCAGGTCGGAGTGGTGGTTCAACTCGTCCTGCACGGTGGCGATGTGGGCGACCAGGGCGCTGGCCGCGAAGTGCGTGCCCAGCCGGTAGGTGCGCACGATCCGGTCGTCCTCGAAGGCCCAGCCCGGGAGTTCCCGCAACCGGTCCTCGATCTCCTTCTGCGACAGCGGCTGACTCGGCATGGGCAGGCTCCTTTGTCCCCGTGACGTGGAGTCAAGGTTCCCACAGCGCACGCCGGAGCGAACCGTTCGCGCGGTGGCGCGCCTGGGTTAACGTCGGTCGCATGACGACGTCCGTGGGAACCATGCTCCGTGCCTGGCGGGAACGGCGCGGCATCAGCCAGCTGGAGCTGGCGGGCCGCGCCGACTCCTCCGCCCGGCACATCAGCTTCGTCGAGACCGGCCGGTCCCGGCCGAGCGAGGAGATGGTGATCCGGCTGGCCGAACGGCTCGACGTGCCGGTGCGCGAGCGCAACGCCCTGCTGCTCGCGGCCGGTTACGCCCCGCGGTACGCGCACACCCCGCTGGACGCGCCGGAGATGGCGGCGCTGCGGGAGGGGCTGGAGCGGCTGCTGGCGGCCTACGATCCCTATCCGGCGCTGGTCGTGGACGGTACGTACACGGTCGTCGCCGCCAACCGGGGCATCGCGATGCTGCTGGACGGGCTGCCCGAGCACCTGCTGACGCCCCCGCTGAACGCGATGCGGATCACCCTGCACCCCGAGGGGCTCGCGCCGCGGATCCACAACCTCGCCGAGTGGCGGGGGCACCTGCTGGCGCAGATGGACCGGCAGATCGCGCTGGCCCGCTCGGAGCCGCTGCGCGCGCTGTACGAGGAGGTGGCCGCGTACCCCGTCACGGAACCCGGGGGCGCGGCGGACCCGGCGGCCGACGCCGGTGCCGCGTCGGTCGCGGTCATCGCGCTTCCGCTGCGGATCGAGCACGACGGGCAGCTGCTGTCCTTCGTGTCGTCCATCGCCACCTTCAACACGCCGATGGACGTGACCGTCGCCGAGCTGGCCATCGAGACCCTCCTCCCGGCCGACCCGGCGACGGCGAAGTACCTGCGCTCACTGGGCCCTTGAGCCCCGCGCGGCCCACTGGAGCACGGCGAACCCGGCGACGACCACGGCCTGCGCCGGGATCCACACCAGCCCGGCGGTGGTCGGTTCGAACCAGAGGAGGAGCGAGAGCAGACTCAGCGCCACCCAGGCGCAGTTGATCTCGATGACGGCCATGACCAGGCCGGGAGCGGGCCGCGCGCGGGAGGCGAGCAGGCCGACGGCCGCGCCGTATCCGGCCAGCAGGACGCCGAGCACGAGCAGCGGGGTGCGCTCCACCCCGAGCAGCCGCCCGAGCGGACCGGCGAAGAGGGCGTAGGCGAGGCCGTTGCCACCGGTGACGACGGCGTCCAGGGCGAGCAGGCGGCGCAGCGGGGCCTGCGGCGCGCGGGCGGTGAGCAGGGTCGCGGACATGGCGGATCAGCCTCCGGCGAGGTCGGGAGAGGGGCGAGGGCGCCGGATCCCGGGCCGCAGTGCGGCGGCCCGGGATCCGGTGTGTCCCCACTCTCCCGCGCGCCGCCGGCCGGGTCGATTACCCCGCGGGTCATGGCCGGCGGGGTAATCGACCCGGCCGGGCGGTACCCCGGTGGGGCCGGTTCAGCCGAGGTCGGCCAGGGTCAGGCCGGCCTGCGCCGCGGCGGCCTGGACGGTCTGCTCCAGGAGGACGGCGATGGTCATCGGGCCGACGCCGCCGGGGACCGGGGTGATCAGCGAGGCGCGGGCGGCCGCCGACGCGAAGTGCACGTCGCCGCGGTTGCCGTCGTACCCGGCGTCCAGGACCACCGCGCCCGGCTTGATGTCCTCGCCCCGGATGAATTCGGCCTTGCCGACGGCGGCGACCAGCACGTCCGCCTGGCGCACGATCGCGGGGAGGTCCTCGGTGCGGGAGTGGCAGTAGGTGACCGTGGCGTTCTGCCCGAGCAGCAGCATCCCGGCGGGCTTGCCCAGGATCGCGCTGCGGCCGACGACGACGGCGTGCTTGCCGGCCAGGTCGACCTCGTACTCGGCGAGCAGCCGCATGATCCCGCCCGGAGTGCAGGACACGAAGCCCGGCAGGCCGAAGCCCATGGCGGCGAAGGAGTGCATGGTGACGCCGTCGACGTCCTTGCCCGGGGCGATGGCCTCGAAGGCGGCGCGCTCGTCGATGTGGTGCGGGACCGGGTGCTGCAGCAGGATCCCGCTGACCTCGGGGTCCACGGAGAGCGCGGTGAGGGTGGTGACCAGTTCCTCGGTGGTGGTCGAGGCCGGCAGTTCCACGTGGCGGGAGGTGATGCCCGCCTTGGCGCAACGGTTCTGCTTCATGCGTACGTACGTCACGGACGCGGGGTCCTCGCCGACCAGCACGGTCGCGAGACAGGGGGCGGTGCCGGTGCGGCGGGTCAGCTCGGCGGCCAGGACGGCGGTGCGCTCCGAGATGCGGCGGGCGACGGCGGTGCCGTCCATCAGCCGGGCGGTGCCGCCCTCGGCCTGAACGGTCTGGTCCTGAACGGTCTGGGCAGTCGTCACGGGGTCTCCTGAACGTCGCTGCGGGATCGCGGATCGCCCAGGCGCGCGGCAGTCGACGTACGGGACACCTCGGTGTCGCGGTACGGCGGGCCGCTCCCCGGTGGTGATCCACCCAAGCGCCAGTCACGGCCCGCCGCCCAGTGTAATCGACGTGCCGGCCGAGCCACGAGCCGGCGAGCGGCGCGGACGGGGACGCGGACGGGGACGCGGAGAATCGAGTGGATCATCTCCGGCGCAGCTGGGACGATCGCGGCATGACGCACCATTTCGATCAGCTGGTCGCCGAGGCCGGTTCCGTGTCCGTGGACGGCTGGGAGTTCTCCTGGCTCGACGGCCGGGCGACCGAGCAGCGCCCCTCCTGGGGCTACCAGAGGCTGCTGGGCGAGCGCCTGGCGGGCGTACAGGCGGCCCTGGACATCCAGACCGGCGGGGGCGAGGTGCTCGCCGGAGCGGGCGCCCTGCCGCCCCTGATGGTGGCCACGGAGTCCTGGCCGCCCAACATCGGCAAGGCGACCCGGCTGCTGCACCCGAAGGGGGCGGTCGTCGTCGCCGACCCGGACGAGCCGCCGCTGCCCTTCGGCGACGAAGCCTTCGACCTGGTGAGCAGCCGGCACCCGGTGACCGTCTGGTGGGACGAGATCGCGCGGGTGCTGCGGCCCGGCGGGAGCTACTTCTCGCAGCAGGTCGGGCCGGCGAGCGTCTTCGAGCTCGTCGAGTACTTCCTCGGCCCGCAGCCGGAGGAGGTCCGCCGCGGCCGGCACCCCGATGACGCGGTGGCCGCCGCGGCCGCGGCCGGGCTGGAGGTCGTCGACCTGCGGTCGGAAAAACTGCGTACCGAGTTCCACGACGTCGGCGCCGTGATCTACTTCCTGCGGAAGGTCATCTGGATGGTGCCCGGCTTCACGGTCCACCAGTACCGCGACCGGCTCCGCGAGCTCCACGAACAGATCGAGCGCGACGGCCCGTTCGTCGCGAGCACCGCCCGTTTCCTCATCGAGGCCCGCAAACCGGGACGATGACCGGGCGGTGACCGGGCGGCGATCGGGCGGCGACCGGGCGCGCCGGGCCGTGATCGGGGCGGACGGATTCGCGCCGGATAGGTTGCGCGGACACAGCGTGGCGCAGGTCACTCAATTCATGGCGTAACGAATCGACTCGGGCATGCGATGAACCGACAGGTGTCCTCGCGCGGCGCCGGAATAACGACCCCCCTCGGGCTCGTTCCACGAGTTCGCGCGATGATGTCCCGTCCCGCCCTTATATCTGCCGCAACGAGAGGCTCCTTGTGTCGCTCAGCCCGTCCCGTACGTTCCCTCCGGAGATCGCCGAATCCGAGGCCCTGGTCGCGCTCGTCGAGCGTGGCCGCGAGCAGGGTCACATCAACGGTGACGACGTGCGCCAGGCCTTCGAGGCCGGCCGCATCCCGGTGGACCAGTGGAAGCGGGTCCTGCGCAGCCTGAACCAGGTTCTGGACGAGGAGGGCGTCGCGCTGCACGTCAGCGCAGCCCCGGCCGCGAAGGCCCCCGCCAAGAAGGCCCGCAAGGCCGCCGCCGCGCCGGCCCGCACCGTGACCAAGAAGGCCGCCGCGCCGCGCCCCATCGGCGCGCGCAAGACCGCGGCCCCCGCCACCGCGGCGGCGATATCCGCTCCGTCGGCCTCCGGGACCGAGGAGGAGGTCGCGGCCGAGGCCGCGGCCGAGCCGAAGAAGCGGACGGTCAAGAAGACCGCCGCGAAGAAGGCGACGGCCACCAAGAAGACCGCCGCCACGAAGAAGAGCGCCAAGGACGGCGACGAGGGCGAGACCCCCGCGGCCGAGGGCGAGGACTGGACCGAGGAAGACCTCGCCGACGAGGCGGAGGAGACCACCCCCGCCAAGACGGGCACCCAGGGCTTCGTGCTGTCCGACGACGACGAGGACGACGCCCCGGCCCAGACGGTCATGGTGGCCGGTGCCACCGCCGACCCGGTCAAGGACTACCTCAAGCTCATCGGCAAGGTGCCGCTGCTGAACGCCGAGCAGGAGGTCGAACTCGCCAAGCGCATCGAGGCGGGTCTCTTCTCGGAGTACAAGCTCGAAGAGGAGGAGGACCACAAGCCCGCGTTCAAGCGCGAGCTGGAGATCCTCGTCGAGGACGGCCGCCGCGCCAAGAACCACCTGCTGGAGGCCAACCTCCGCCTCGTGGTCTCGCTGGCCAAGCGCTACACCGGCCGCGGCATGCTCTTCCTGGACCTGATCCAGGAGGGCAACGTCGGTCTGATCCGCGCGGTGGAGAAGTTCGACTACACCAAGGGCTTCAAGTTCTCCACGTACGCCACGTGGTGGATCCGCCAGGCGATCACCCGCGCCATGGCCGACCAGTCGCGCACCATCCGCATCCCGGTGCACATGGTCGAGATCATCAACAAGCTCGCCCGCGTGCAGCGCCAGATGCTCCAGGACCTGGGCCGCGAGCCCACCCCGGAGGAGCTGGGCAAGGAACTCGACATGACCCCCGAGAAGGTCATCGAGGTCCAGAAGTACGGCCGCGAGCCGATCTCGCTCCACACCCCGCTGGGTGAGGAGGGCGACAGCGAGTTCGGTGACCTCATCGAGGACTCCGAGGCGGTCGTCCCGGCCGACGCGGTCTCCTTCACCTTCCTCCAGGAGCAGCTCCAGTCCATCCTGGGCACACTCTCGGAGCGCGAGGCGGGCGTGGTCTCCATGCGCTACGGCCTCAACGACGGCCAGCCGAAGACGCTGGACGAGATCGGCCGCGTGTACGGGGTCACCCGTGAGCGCATCCGCCAGATCGAGTCCAAGACCATGTCGAAGCTGCGCCACCCGTCGCGCTCGCAGGTGCTGCGCGACTACCTGGACTAGGAGTCCCCGCCGGGGCCCGCGCGTACCGGCCGCCCACGTCGTCTTCCACGACGCGGGCGGCCGGTGCGCCGCGGGCCCTTCGCGTGTTCCGGCTACGCCCCGGCGTGCTCGGCGCGCTGCTTGCGGGCCGACATGACGGCGTAGACGAGGACGCCGGCGAACAGGAAGAGCACGCCCTGGTAGACGGCCGCGTACCCCGAGCCCGCGACCAGCCACATCGAGAAGCCGAAGGCCAGGCAGGCCAGGATCCCGTCCCGGGCGAGCCGCCCGGGGGCCACGCGCTCGCCCTGGCCCGAGACCAGGAAGTGGATCTGCGCCGCGGTGGACAGCAGGTAGGGCACGGTCGCGGTGAAGGTGGTGACCAGGACCAGCATCTCGAAGACCCCCCGGGTGCCGGCGGTGTAGTTGTAGACGGTCAGTGCCGAGGCCAGGACGACGGTGACGATCACGCCGACCACCGGGACCCCGCGCCGCTTGCGCTCGAACGCCTTCGGGAAGAGGCCGTCCTTCGCCGCCGCGTACGGGGTCTGCGCGCTGAGCAGGGTCCAGCCGTTGAGCGCGCCGATCATCGAGACGACGGCGGCGCAGGCGACCAGCGTGCCGCCCCAGGTGCCGCCGAACATGGCGTTCACCGCGTCGGTGAAGGGTGCCTCCGAGGAGACCAGCGTGTCGTGGGCGACCAGGCCGAAGACGGCCACGGTGCCCAGCAGGTAGACGGTCGCCGCGCCGACCGTGCCCAGGATGGTGGCGCGTCCGACGTTGCGGGCCGGGTCACGGACCTCGCCCGCGCTGACCGCGGCCGATTCCACGCCGAGGTAGGAGAAGAGCAGGATCGCGGCGGAGGCCGAGACGGCGCCGACCGCGCTCTGGTCGGTGGCCCGGAAGGGGCCCAGGTTGGCCGGGTCGAAGAAGAAGAGGCCGCCCACCGCGATCAGCAGGAGCGGAGCGAATTTCAGCACCGTGGCCACGAGCTGGACGGCGCCGACGTAGCGCGTGCCCGCCAGGTTGGCGAGCGCGGGCAGCCACTGCACGGCGAGGGCGCCCAGGCACATCGACCACGGGTGCGCGCCGACGGCGGGGAAGAGCACGGCGAGGTAGCCGACGGCGGCCACGGCCAGGGCCGCGTTGGAGACCCAGGTGGTGATCCAGTAGCTCCACGCCGCGAGGAACCCGGCGAAGTCGCCGAAGGCGGCGCGGGCGTAGACGTACGGGCCCCCGGTCTGCGGAAGCCGTCCGGCGAGGCGGCCGAAGACCAGCGCGAGGGCGATCGCGCCGAGGCTGAGGATCCCGAAGGCGACCAGGCTGATCGTGCCGAAGGGGGCGACCGAGGCGGGCAGCAGGAAGATGCCCCCGCCGACGATGTTCCCCATCACCAGGCAGGTGGCGACGGGGAGGCCGAAGCGGCGCGCGTGCGGGCCCGCGCCCTGGTCGGGCCGGTCGGGGCCGTGCACGGCGGGATCGTGCGCTGCGGGGTCGTGCGCTGCGGGATCGTGCGCCGCGGGAGGGCTCACGGCAGGGGTGGTGCTCACGGTGGTACGCCTCGGTCGTTTCATATGGTGGACAGGGGGCAGGTCGACACATGCTCCGGTACGGCAATGTCCGCACCAAATCAGCGGGTTTCGTCCTGTCCGGCCACCCGTACGGAAGGAAGTGTTCCGCTCCGGGCGCCCCGCGGCCGGTGATCTTCCACCGGCACCTGCGGGCCGTCCTCCGTCTCGCGCAGCCAGTCCCGCAGCAGCGCGTGCACAGACTCCGCCCCGACGAGGCCCCCCTCGGGCTCGGACAGCACCGTCGGCCACATCAGGAACGGATGCCCCTGTTCCCCGCCGAGCCCGCCGTGCGAGCCGATCTGCTCCTCGAAGGCGTGCACCGTCCCGCTCTCGGGGTCGTACGCCGAATTCACCATGATGTCGGCCACGTGCGGGAAGGCGTCGGTGCGCCGGACGGCCGCCGCCGCGCCCGGGCCGTAGCCCGCCAGCAGTTCCTCCGCCTCCCCCGGTACCGACAGGCGCGCCACCGCCCCGCCAGGCCCCAGCACCTCGCCGTCCACCAGCAGGAAGCCCACCCCGGGGTGTTCGGCCAGGGTCCGCAGCAGCGCCGGGTGGTCGCGCTCGATCCGCTCCCGGGTCGCCCGGCCCGGCACGTCCGGGAAGGAGACCAGGCCGAGGTTGCCGGAGGCCAGCACCACCGGTTCCGGGCCGCGCGCCGGGCGCGCCTCCTCCCCCGGCTCCTCCACCGGGCGGTGCAGGGCGGCCCGTACCGCCGCCCGGGCCTCCGCCCCGCTGTGGGTGCGGGCCGCCCGACGGGGGACCGGCAGTCCGCAGCCCGCCCGGACCAGGTCCTTCAGGGTGAGCGCGTACGTCCCGAGGAAGGTCGCCCCCGGGCTCTGGCCGTGGTCGGAGAGGAGCACCATCCGGTAGGCGCGGGGCGCGTGCTCGGCGACCCGGGCGATCAGCGCGAGGCTGCGGTCGAGCCGGGCGAGCACCTGGTCGGTGTCCCGGCCGTGCGGCCCCGAGTGGTGGGCGACCTCGTCGTAGGCCACCAGGTCGGCGTAGACCGCGGCGCGCCCTGCGAGCATGTCGCCGATCACCGCGGCGACCACCACGTCCCGTTCCACCACCGTCGCGAAGGCCCGGACGACCGGGTACAGGCCGCCGCGCGACACCCTCGGCCGCACGCCGCGCGCCTTCGCCCGGACCGACTGGCCGATCTCCCGGGCCACCTCGGCGACGAAGGACAGGAAGGTGCGCACCGCGTTGGCCGGGTCGGAGAAGTACGCGAAGTACCCCGCCCGGGAGCGGTTGCCGCGCCCGCGCCGGGCCGACACCGAGAGCACCAGCGCCAGCTGGTCGGCGCCGCCGCTGAAGAGGTTGCCCCGGCTGGCGCCGTCGAGGACGAGCAGCCCGCGGCTGCCGGTCCGGGCGCTCGCGCGGCGTTCCAGGGCTGCTGCGCTGCTGGGCCGGTTGCAGACCACGACCTCGCCGGTGTCCTTGTCGTACCAGCGGAAGGCGGGCACGTCGAAGGTGGAGCCGTGCAGGATCCCGAGCTGGCTGGCGCCGGTCTGGCTGGACCAGTCCGTGCGCCAGGACGTCACCCGGTGGGTACGGTCCAGCCACCCGGCCACGGTCGGCATCAGCCCGGCGCCGGCCGCGCGCCGCAGCGCCTCGTACCCGACGCCGTCGAACTGCAGGAAGACCACGCCGGGCGCGGATTCGGCGGTGCCCGGCGCCCCCGCCCGGCGCTGGCGGCGGCGCTTGCGGTCGGCCAGGCGGTAGAGCCGCCTGCGGTAGGCCCCGTCGTCGCGGACCGCCAGCGCGGTGGAGGTGGCCGAGGCGACCGCGGACATGACGGCCGCGACGACCACGGCGGCCTCGGGGGCCGCCTCGCCGCGCCCGTCCGGGATCAGGTCGAGGGCGAGCAGCAGCAGCGAGCCGTTGAGGAAGAAGACCAGCAGGCCGAGCACCAGCGCGGGCACCAGCAGCAGGGCCCGGACCAGCACCGGCCACACCAGCGCGCTGAGCAGGCCGAAGGCGCCCGCGCCCCAGGCGGCGGTGAGTCCGATCCGGGTGATGCTGTCGCCGCCCGCCGCGCCGCCGGGGCCGGGCTGGAGGCGGAAGTCGGGCAGGACGGCGGCCAGGAGGAGCAGGGTCAGGGTGGAGACCGCCCAGACGACGATCACCCGTGCCAGGGCGCTGCCCGCGGTCCGCCATCGGCCTCGCAGCACGCCGTACCCGCCTCGTGTCACGGCCCGCGCCCCGCTCGCGGGCCCCCGCCCCAGCGTCGCACAGGCGGGGTGGCCCGGCCGGGTGGCGCGGGAGGCGTACGGACGTACGGAGCGTGCCGCTCAGGGGTGAGCCGGTGCGCGGCGCGGCCCGGGGCTCAGGTGCCGTCGTACCCGGCGGTCGGCATCGACATCCGGCGGTGCACCTCGGCCTTCATGCCGGAGGTGTACGCGGGCTCCTCCTGTCCGGCGGTCTCCAGCCGTACCCCGCGCCGCTCGCACTCCGCCGTGAACTCCTCGACCGAGCGCAGCGCCCGTCGCAGGACCCGGTGGTTGGGGGCGACGAACAGGTCGACCTGTCCGGCGTCGATGTCGGACCAGAGCCCGCAGTGGTCGGCGCGCAGCCCGTAGACCAGCAGCTGCCGGGTCACGACGTAGCCGTGGTCGGCGGCCCAGCGGGCGCACATGGCGTGCTGGGTGCGGGTGTCCACGATGAAGGGGTCTGCGTCCAGTTCCTCGAGCGGGGTCAGGCTGGCGATTGCGGCGACGCGCAGCTCATCCATGCCGCCCGACCCTACTCCGATCCGCCGCCCGCGAGGAGAGGGCCTTCGGCCACTGCGGGGCGCCGGGTCCGGGCGGTTCGGCCGGTGACGCCCTAGGCTCGAAGGGAGGTCCGGGGTAGGGACGGGACGTCCGACGGGGAGCCGAGGCGGGGAGGGGGCCGGGGTGCCGGTGGAGATCACGTGGTGGGGGCACGCCACTTGTACGGTCGAGGATTCCGGGGTCCGGCTGCTGACCGACCCGCTGTTCGCCCGGCGGCTGGCGCATCTGCGGCGGCGGCGCGGCGCGGTGCCGCCGGCGGAGGCGGCCGTGGCGGACGCGGTGCTGGTGTCGCACCTGCACGCCGACCACCTGCACCTGCCCTCGCTGGCACGGCTGGCTCCGGGCACCCTGCTGGTGGTGCCGCGCGGGGCCCGGCGGGCCGTGCCGGGGCTGGCGCGGGTCGCGAGCGCGCGCGGGCTGCGGGTCACCGAGGTGGCGCCGGGCGAGGAGACGGCCGTACGGGAGCTGCGGATCCGGGCGGTGAGCGCGCGGCACGACGGGCGGCGGCTGCCGTTCGGTCCGCAGGCCGCGCCGGCGCTCGGGTACGTGGTGACGGGCGCGGCCACGACGTACTTCGCCGGGGACACCGGGCTGTTCGACACGATGGCCGAGGAGGTCGGGCCGGTGGACGTGGCGCTGCTGCCGGTGGGCGGCTGGGGCCCGTACCTCGGGCCGGGGCACCTGGACGCGGGGCGGGCGGCGCGCGCGCTGGCCCTGCTGGCGCCGGCGGCGGCGGTGCCGGTGCACTACGGGACGTACTGGCCGATCGGGATGGACGCGGTGCGGCCGCACGAGTTCCACGCCCCGGGCGAGGAGTTCGCCCGGGAGGCGGCGCGGCGGGCGCCGAAGGTGACCGTGCGGGTGCCGGAGCACGGGGAACGGGTGCGGCTGCCGTGATCCTGCGCGAGGCGGTGCACCAGTTGCAGCAGACTCCGGCGGAGAGCACCCAGCAGGTGGTGGGGTATCCGGCGCTGTTCGTGCTGGTGGCGCTGGGGGCGCTGGTGCCGGTGATCCCCACCGGGGCGCTGGTGAGTTCCGCGGCCGTGGTCGCCTTCCACCACCGCTCGCCGTCCTTGGGTCTGGTGCTGGTGTTCGGCGTCGCGGCGCTGGGGGCGTTCCTCGGGGACGTCGCCCTGTACGGGCTCGGGCAGCGGGGGGTCCGCTCGCGCAGCGGCTCCCGGTGGCTGGAGGCGCTGCGCGGGCGGGCCACCCCGGAGCGGCTGGAGCAGGCGCGCGCGAGGCTCGACGAGCACGGGGTGCTGGTGCTCGTGGTCTCCCGGCTGGTGCCGGCCGGGCGGATCCCGGTGATGCTGGCCTGTCTGCTGGCCCGGCTGCCGCTGCGCCGCTTCGCGCGCGGGGACGCGCCCGCGTGTCTGGCGTGGGCGGCGACGTACGGCCTGATCGGGATCGTGGGCGGCTCGCTGTTCTCCGCACCGTGGAAGGGCGTGGCCCTCGCGGTCGGCCTCACCCTGCTGGTCAGCGCCGCCCCGACGCTGTGGCGCAGGGTCCGGGGCGGCCCGGAGGGGCAGGCGGGGGCCTAGTAGTGCTTTGTTACGTGCTGTCGTAGGGCTGTCTGGTGGGTTGTCGGCAGGTGAGGCAGGTGCCGGTCCAGGTGGTGATGAGGTGTTGGAGGAGGTCCAGGGCCTGGTAGAGGGTCAGGCCCTGGCAGGGACTTTTGGGGTCCTCCGCTGTTCGGTCAGGAAGAGGTGGGCGGCGGTGACGAGGGTGACGTGTCGGTGCCAGCCGGTGAACGAGCGGCCCTCGAAGTGGTCCAGGCCCAGGACGGTTTTCAGTTCGCGGTAGTCGTGCTCGATCCGCCAGCGGGTCTTCGCGAGACGGACCAGGTCCTTGGCAGGAATATCGGCTGGCAGGTTCGAGAT
>NZ_JBEOXE010000064.1:0-43344 GCF_040296485.1 Streptomyces sp. NPDC002138
CCGGACCCGAACCGCAGCAAGCTCCCCAGCCCTCATACAACCAGCGAACTACCAGACACACGCCGTGACAAGAGCAGCTAACAAAGCACTACTAGTCGCCGGTGTGGCGGTGGGGGAGTTTCGTGTGGGCGAGGTTTACGCCCAGGATGCCGGCCCAGGAGATCAGGAGGCCGGTCAGGCCCGCGTTGACGACGCCGATCGCCGACAGCGGGATCGCCAGGACCAGGGTCACGATGGCGAAGCCGAAGCGCTCGGCGAAGTTCGGCCCGCCGGACCGACCGGCGGCGGGACCGCCCCGGACCTCGTGCAGGCGCTGCTCGGCCAGCCGCCGCCTGACCTGGGTGTCCACCTTCTCGATGAAGGAGTCGACCAGCGCCGCCTCGTACTCGGCCCCCAGCTCCCCGCGGGCCTTCAAGGTGGCGTCGAAGTCCTTCTTCAGCTCTTGGGCGTGGGGTTCCATGCCCTCCAGGCTAGGAAGGCACGCAGCCCCGGGGCACTGGGGCTAGCCCCCGTATCCGACCGGCCAGGGTTGCCGTCCTGCATAACCGCATGCAGAGTGCTTGCTGACTGAATACGTCAGGGGTCCACGGGACGGAGGGGGCGGGATGAGCGACAAGAGCGACCGGGGCGACAGCCCGGCCGCGCGGCTGCAGAAGCTGTTCGAGGGGCACCGGCTGACGCCGACGCAGCGGCGGATCGCCCACTGCATGGTCCGCGGGGCGGCCGAGGTGCCGTTCCTGTCCAGCGTCGAGCTGGCCGAGCTGGCCGGGGTCAGCCAGCCGTCCGTGACCCGCTTCGCGGTGGCGCTCGGCTTCGACGGGTACCCGGCCCTGCGCCGCCACCTGCGCGAGGTGGCCCCCGCCGGCCGCCCCGGCGGGCCGGGCAGCGACTCGTACAACTCATACCAGCAGGCCGTGCAGGCCGAGATCGACAACCTGCGCCACCTCTCGGCGATGCTCGCCGACCCCGGCCCCGTCGAGGAGGCGGGGCGGGTGCTCGCCGGGTCGGTGCCGCTGCCGGTGCTCGGGCTGCGGGCCGCGTCCTCGCAGGCGCGCGGGTTCGCGTACTTCGCCGGCAAGGTGCACCCCGATGTGCGGCTGCTGGACGAGGGCGGTTCGATGCTGGCCGACCGGATCGACGCGGCGGCCGCATCCGGTGCCTCGGCGCTGCTGTGCTTCGCGCTGCCGCGGCACCCGCGCGAGGTGGTGGCCGCCCTGGAGTACGCCCGTACGGCAGGCCTGACCGTCGTCACGGTCGCCGACTCCGCGTTCGCCCCGGTCGCCCGCCACTCGGACCTGCTGATCCCGGCGCCGGTCGGCACCGGGCTCGCCTTCGACACGGCGTGCGCGCCGATGCTCCTGGGGCGGGTGCTGCTGGAGTCGATGGCGGACGCCCTGCCGGACGCCCAGGCGCGCCTGGAGGCCTTCGACGCGAAGGCCGCCGCCCGCTCCCTGTTCGTGGAGTAGAGCCGGGGCACGGGCGGGCCCGGGGCCCGGGCCCGGGGCCCGGGTCACAGCAGCGCGTCGCGCTGCTCCGCGCCCGCCTCCGCGACCAGGGCGGCGAGCGGCTGCCCCGGCCGGACCAGGGCGAAGCGGACCGCGCCCTCCTCGCCCGCGCCCTCCTCGCCCGCGCCCTCCCCGCCCGCACCGTCCCCGCCCGCACCGTCCCCGCCCGCACCGTCCCCGACCGTGAAGCCGTGGACGGGCGGGCGCGGCAGGCTGTTGTAGCCGTAGTGGGCCGTGAAGAAGTACGCGCCCGTGTCCGGTACGGCGATCAGGTCGCCCGGACCGAGCGGCGGCAGCGGCCGCGCCTCGGCCAGCAGGTCGCCCGCGAAGCAGGCGGGCCCCGCGACGTCCTGGGCGAGGGGCGCGCCGCCCTTCGGGACGCCCCGGCCGTCGTAGGCCAGGATCCGCACCGGCCACACGGCGGGCGCGTACACGGTACGGGTGGCCAGCTGGACCCCCGCGTGGGTGAGCGCGATCGGGCGGGAGCCGGTGGTCTTCGTGTACTCGACCCGGGCGATCACCAGGCCGTGCTTGGCGGTCAGCGCCCGGCCGAATTCGGTGACCAGGCCGTACGAGCCGTCGAAGAGGGCGGGGACGGCCGTGCGCAGGGCGGCCACGTGGTCGGCGTACGAGGGGGTAGCGGCGTCCGAGGCGAAGTTCACCGGCAGGCCGCCGCCGATGTCGAGGGTGTCGATCTGCCGCCGCCCGGCCGCCGCGTTGATCTCCTGCGCGAGCGCGTGCACCGCCCGCACCCCCTGCGCCATCAGCGCCAGGGGGACGCCCTGGGACCCCGAGTGGGTGTGCAGCCGGGTCAGCCAGGGGCGCTCGACGCAGGCGCGCACCAGCCACTCGCGCGCCCCCTCGTCGCGCAGCGCGAACCCGAACTTCGAGGTCGCGGTGGCGGTGGAGAGCGCGTCGATCGTGCCCGCGCCGGTCTGCGGGTTGATCCGCAGGCCCACCGGGGACCGGACGGGACCCGGGGCCGCCGCGATCAGGGCGTCGACGCGCTCCAGCTCCTGGCGGTTGTCGGCGTTGACGGCGATGCCCAGGGCCAGCGCCTCGCGCAGCTCGGCGGTGGTCTTGGCGGGGGAGTCCAGGACCGTGCGCTCCGGGGCCACCCCCGCGGCCCGGGCCAGCGCCACCTCCCCGGCGCTGGCCACCTCGCAGCCCAGCCCCGCGGCGTCGAGCAGCCGCAGCACCGGGACCAGCGGGCAGGCCTTGACGGCGAAGGCGTGCAGCACGGGGGTGCCGGGCGGCAGCGCGGCCGCGAAGGCGGCCGTCAGGGCGGCCGCCGAGGCGCGGATCCCGGCCGTGTCCAGCAGGCACACCAGGGGCGCGTCGCGCTCGCCCGGCCCCACCAGCCCCTGCCGTACGGCGGCCCGTACGGCCAGGTCGCGGCGCGCGGCGGCGCCCTTCGCGTCCACCTCGGGGGTCATGTCCGTCAGCCGGCCAGCGGTCATGCCGCCAGCCAACCACCGGCGAACCGTCATGGCGACATGCCCGCAGCTGTTGACTGAATCTATTCAGAGGGTGAGTATGTGAATGGATTGACCAACACCGGAGGAGGCACCGCCATGTCAGGACCCCGCCCCGTACGTGCCGCACGAGGTACCGACCTGAGCACCCTGGGATGGCAGCAGGAGGCCGCCCTGCGGATGCTCCAGAACAACCTCGACCCCGAGGTCGCCGAGCACCCCGACAAGCTGGTCGTCTACGGCGGCACCGGCAAGGCCGCGCGCGACTGGCGCTCGTACGACGCGATGGTCCGCACGCTGCAGACCCTCAAGCAGGACGAGACCATGCTGGTCCAGTCCGGCCGTCCGGTCGGCGTGATGCAGACCCACGAATGGGCCCCGCGCGTCCTGCTCGCCAACTCCAACCTGGTCGGCGACTGGGCCAACTGGGAGGAATTCCGGCGCCTGGAGAACCTGGGCCTGACCATGTACGGGCAGATGACCGCCGGTTCGTGGATCTACATCGGCACCCAGGGCATCCTCCAGGGCACCTACGAGACCTTCGCCGCCGTCGCCGCCAAGAAGTTCAACGGCACCCTGGCCGGCACCATCACCCTGACCGCCGGCCTCGGCGGCATGGGCGGCGCCCAGCCGCTCGCCGTGACGATGAACGACGGCGTCGCCATCTGCATCGACGTCGACCCGCGCGCCATCGACCGCCGCATCGAGCACCGCTACCTGGACGTCAAGGCCGACAACCTGCGGCACGCGCTCCAGCTGGCCGTCGAGGCCCGCGACGCCCGCAAGCCGCTCTCCATCGGCCTGCTCGGCAACGCCGCTGAACTCCTCCCGCAGATGCTCGCGGAAGGCGCCCCGATCGACATCGTGACGGACCAGACCTCCGCCCACGACCCGCTGGCCTACCTGCCGGTGGGCGTCGACTTCGACGACATGGCCGCCTACGCCGCCAAGGACCCGGCGGGCTTCACCACCCGCGCCCGCGAGTCCATGGCCCAGCACGTCGAGGCCATGGTCGGCTTCATGGACGCGGGCTCCGAGGTCTTCGACTACGGCAACTCCATCCGCGGCGAGGCCCAGCTGGCCGGTTACGACCGCGCCTTCGCCTTCCCCGGCTTCGTCCCCGCCTACATCCGCCCCCTCTTCTGCGAGGGCAAGGGCCCCTTCCGCTGGGCGGCCCTGTCCGGCGAGGCCTCGGACATCCACAAGACCGACAAGGCGATGCTCGACCTCTTCCCGGAGAACGAGTCCCTGCACCGCTGGATCAAGATGGCGGGCGAGCGCGTCCACTTCCAGGGCCTGCCCGCGCGCATCTGCTGGCTCGGCTACGGCGAGCGCGACAAGGCCGGCGAGCGCTTCAACGAGATGGTCGCCGACGGCACCCTCGCCGCCCCGCTGGTCATCGGCCGCGACCACCTCGACTGCGGCTCGGTGGCCTCCCCGTACCGCGAGACCGAGGCCATGCTCGACGGCTCCGACGCGATCGCCGACTGGCCGCTGCTCAACGCCATGGTCAACGTCGCCTCCGGCGCCTCCTGGGTCTCCATCCACCACGGCGGCGGCGTCGGCATGGGCCGCTCCATCCACGCGGGCCAGGTCACCGTCGCCGACGGCACGAAGCTCGCGGGCGAGAAGATCCGCCGCGTGCTCACCAACGACCCCGGCATGGGCGTCATCCGCCACGTCGACGCGGGCTACGACATCGCCGAGACCGTGGCCGACGAGCGCGACGTCCGCATCCCGATGCGCGAAGGCGACCAGGCGTGACCCAGAACGCCGCGGCCGGAGCCTCGTTCCACGACATGTGGGCCGGGCTCCGGCCCATCGGGCGGGACCAGGGGAGCGGCGGCTACCGCCGCTACGCCTGGACCGGCGCCGACGCCGACTGCCGGGCCTGGTTCCGGGCGCAGGCCGAGGCCCGCGGCCTGACGTACGAGGACGACCGCAACGGCAACCAGTGGGCCTGGCTCGGCGACCCCCTGGCCGGGGACGCCGTCGTCACCGGCTCCCACCTGGACTCCGTACCCGACGGCGGGGCCTTCGACGGCCCCCTCGGCGTCGTGTCCTCCTTCGCGGCCCTGGATGAACTGCGCGCCCGCGGCGCGGAGTTCTCCCGGCCGCTGGCCATCACCAACTTCGGTGACGAGGAGGGCGCCCGCTTCGGGCTCGCCTGCGTCGGCTCCCGGCTCGCCGCCGGACACCTGACCAAGGAGAAGGCGTACGAGCTCCGCGACGCGGACGGCATCAGCCTGCCCCGCGCCATGGAGGACGCCGGATACGACCCGGACGCCATCGGCGCCGACCCCGAACGCCTCGCCCGGATCGGCGCCTTCGTCGAGCTGCACGTGGAACAGGGCCGCGCCCTGGACCTGTCCGGCGACCGGGTCGGCCTCGCCTCCGCGATCTGGCCGCACGGCCGCTGGCGCTTCGACTTCCGCGGCGAGGCCAACCACGCGGGCACCACCCGCCTGGTGGACCGCCGCGACCCGATGCTCACCTACGCGGCGACCGTCCTGGCCGCCCGTACCGAGGCCGCCCTCGCCGGGGCCGTCGCCACCTTCGGGAAGATCTCGGTCGAGCCCAACGGCGTCAACGCCATCCCGTCGCTGGTACGCGGCTGGCTCGACTCCCGCGCCCCCGACCAGGCCGCCCTCGACACCGTCGTCACGGCGATCGAGAAGGCCGCCCGGGAACGCGCCGAGGCCGACGGCATCGACCTCGGCGTGGTCCGCGAGTCCTTCACCCCGGTCATCGAGTTCGAGGACGCCCTGCGCGACGAGCTGAACCGGATCCTGGGCGGGGCCGTCCCCGTCCTCGGCACGGGCGCGGGACACGACGCCGGAATCCTCTCCGGATCGATCCCGACCGCGATGCTGTTCGTACGCAACCCCACCGGCGTCTCCCACTCCCCGGCCGAGTTCGCCGCCGAGGACGACTGCGTCGCCGGAGTCCTCGCCCTCGCCGACGTACTGGAAGGTCTGGCGTGCCGTTGAACGCGCAGCAGAACACGTACTGGCTGGAGCACGCCTGGCTCGGCACCCACGTCGAGCCGGGCGTCGCCCTGGACGTCATGGACGGTCGGATCGCGGCGCTGCGCACCGGGGTGGACGCCCCGCCGCCCGGCGCCGAGGTGCTGCGCGGGCTCACCCTCCCGGGCCTGGCCAACGCGCACAGCCACGCCTTCCACCGGGCGCTGCGCGGCACGGTCCAGGTCGGCAGCGGAACCTTCTGGACCTGGCGCGAGCTGATGTACCGGGCCGCCCAGAACCTCACCCCCGAGAACTACTTCGCGCTCGCCCGCGCGGCGTACGCGGAGATGGCGCTGGCCGGGATCACGGCCGTGGGGGAGTTCCACTACGTCCACCACGCGCCCGGCGGTACCCCCTACGCCGACCCCAACGCCATGGGGGAGGCCCTGATCGAGGCCGCCGCCGAGGCGGGCATCCGCATCACCCTGCTCGACACGGCCTACCTCTCCTCCGGCTTCGGCCAGGCCCCGGAACCGCACCAGCTGCGCTTCTCCGACGGCACCGCCGAGGCCTGGGCCGAGCGGGCGGCGGCGCTGAAGCCGCGCGAGCACGCCCTGATCGGCGCGGCCGTGCACTCCGTGCGCGCGGTGCCCGCCGACCAGCTCGCCACGGTGGCCGGCTGGGCCGCCGAGCGCCGGGCCCCACTGCACGTGCACCTGTCCGAGCAGACCGCCGAGAACGACGCCTGCCAGGCCGCGCACGGGCGCACCCCCACCCAGCTGCTCGCCGACCACGGGGTCCTGGGGCCGCGCACCACGGGCGTGCACAACACGCACCTCACCGACGGGGACATCGCGCTCCTCGGCGGCACCTCCACCGGCACCTGCATGTGCCCCACCACCGAACGCGACCTCGCCGACGGCATCGGGCCCGCGACCCGGCTCCAGCGCGCGGGCAGCCCGCTGTCCCTGGGCAGTGACAGCCACGCCGTCATCGACCTCCTGGAGGAGGCCCGCGCGATGGAGCTGAACGAGCGCCTGCGCAGCCGGACCCGGGGGCACTGGACGGCGGCCGCGCTGCTGGCCGCGGCGACCCGGGACGGGCAGGCGGCCCTCGGCTGGGACGACGCCGGCCGCCTGGAGGCGGGGGCGCTGGCGGACTTCACCACCGTCGCGCTGGACTCCGTACGGACCGCGGGGCCGCTGCCGCGGCTCGGGGCCGAGACGGTCGTCTTCGCGGCCTCCGCCGCCGATGTCCGGCATACGGTCGTCGGGGGGCGCCACATCGTCCGCGACGGCGCGCACGCCCTGGTCGGGGACGTGGCCGCCGCCCTGTCCGAAGCCATCGCAGCCGTCCGCGGCTGACCCGTCCTGGGGCTCCGCCCCGGACCCCGCGCCTCAAACGCCGGCGGGGCTGTCATTCGCTGCGCGAATCCAGCCCGTCCGGCGTTTGAGCGCACCATGCAGCTCCGCCCCGGAGCCCCGTGCCTCCGAGAGGAAACCGTGACCACCACCGTCATCCACAACATCGGCAGCCTCGTCACCAACGACCCCGCCCAGGGCGACGGCTCCCCGCTGGGGCTGCTCCAGGACGCCGCCGTCGTCCTGGACGGCGAGACCGTGGCCTGGGTCGGCCCCACCGCGCAGGCCCCGGCCACGGACGCCGCGTTCGACGCGAAGGGCCGAGCCGTCATCCCCGGCTTCGTCGACTCCCACTCCCACCTCGTCTTCGCCGGCGACCGCACCCAGGAGTTCAACGCCCGGATGTCCGGCCGCGCCTACTCCGCCGGAGGCATCCGCACCACGGTCGCCGCCACCCGCTCCGCCACCGACGCGGAGCTGGAGGCCAATCTGGTGCGCCACCTCGACGAGGCCCGCCGCCAGGGCACCACCACCTTCGAGACCAAGTCGGGCTACGGCCTGACCGTCGAGGACGAGGCCCGCGCCCTGCGCATCGCCGCCGCCCACACCGAGGAGGTCACCTACCTCGGGGCGCACATCGTCTCCCCCGATTACGCCGAGGACCCGGCCGCGTACGTCGACCTCGTCACCGGCGAGATGCTGGCGGCCTGCGCCCCGTACGCCCGCTGGGTGGACGTCTTCTGCGAGAAGGGCGCCTTCGACGGCGACCAGGCCCGCGCGATCCTCACCGCGGGCGCGGCCGCCGGCCTGATCCCGCGCATCCACGCCAACCAGCTCTCCCACGGACCCGGCGTCCAGCTCGCCGTGGAGCTGGAGGCGGCCTCCGCCGACCACTGCACCCACCTCACCGACGCCGACGTCGACGCGCTCGGCCAGGCCGCCGGGACCACGGTGGCCACCCTGCTGCCCGGCGCCGAGTTCTCCACCCGCGCCCAGTGGCCCGACGCCCGGCGGCTGCTGGCCGCGGGCGCCACCGTCGCGCTGTCGACCGACTGCAACCCCGGCTCGTCCTACACGAGTTCGATGCCCTTCTGCATCGCCCTCGCCGTCCGGGACATGGGCATGACCCCCGACGAGGCCCTCTGGTCGGCCACCGCGGGCGGCGCCCGCGCCCTGCGGCGCACCGACATCGGCGCGATCACGCCCGGCGCGCGCGCGGATCTGGCCGTTCTGGAGGCCCCGAGCCACGTCCACCTGGCCTACCGCCCGGGTGTCCCGCTCGTTTCGGCCGTGTGGCAGCGGGGTGTCAGGGCCTCCTGATACCGGGGTGCACTTGTCTCTTCCCTCCGTAAGCCCCTCGGCGTACTTTGAGCCACCAAATCTGATGTGCCGTCAGTAACTTGCCATCAGTGACCCGTGGTTCCGAGGTCCGAGGGGAAGACGAAGGTGTCCAACCGGAAACGCTCCACCGCGCTCGCGCTCGCCACCGCGCTGGCCGGATCGGCGGTCCTGCTGGCCGCCCCGGCCGCGCAGGCCGATGTGGTCGACGTCAAGTACGACTGCGAGACCCCGATCGGTCCAAAATCGGCGGTCTCGCCCATCGACATCAAGGCCGTCAAGGAGGGCGACGGCTACAAGCTCACGATGTCCTTCCAGAAGGGCGTCTCCTCCAGCCCCATCGAGCTCGGCCCGGGCGCGATGACGCCCAGCGCCGTCATCACGGTCGCCGGCGCCGAGACGGCCAGTGTCCCGGTCGCGGGCCCGCCCAACGCCGCGGCCGCGCCCGCCAACACGCCCATCAAGATCTCCGACCTCTCGGGCACCTACACCCCGAAGAAGAGCGGCAAGGTCACCTTCACCGCGGGCGTGCTCACCATCAAGGCGATGGGCACCACGACCACCTGCAAGCCCGGCAACAGCCCCAAGCCGTCGCTCGAGATGGACGTGACGGGTGCCGCGGGCGCCCCCAAGGCCCCCGCCACCGGCGGCTCCACCAGCGGTTCCACCGGCGGGGACACCCTCCCGCAGACGGGCCCCGCCGACTCCGCCCTCGCCCTCGGCACCCTGGGCGGCACCGTGGTGCTCACCGGCGCCGCCGGAGTGCTCTGGCTGACCCGGCGCGGCCAGCGGGCCCGGTCCTGAACGGAGCGGACCCGGCCATGCCCGCGCTCCGCACCCGCCACCGCCGCGCCCTCCGCACGCGCCGTACGCGCTGTACGCGCTGTACGCGCCGCACGCCGTCCGGGCGGTCCGGGCCGCTCGGGCCGCTCGGCGTGCTCGGCGTGCTCGGGGTGCTCGGGGTGTTCCTCCTCGGCGTCCTGCCGTCCGCCGCCCCGGCGTGGGCGGCGGACCCCGGCTGGACCGCCGAGCCCGCCACCGGGTCGGCCGCCCGGCCCGGCGGGGCCCGACCGTACTTCTACCTGGAAGGAATCCCCGGCACCGTGCTGGAGGACCGGCTGGCCCTGGCCAACCCCACCGACCGGGAACACACCGTGACCCTGCGCGGAGCCGACGCCTACAACACCGGGGCGGGCGCCCTCGCGGTGCGCCCGGCGAAGGAGTCCACCGGCGCCGGTTCCTGGATCGGCTTCGGGGCGACCCGTACCGTCACGATCCCCCCGCGCACCCGCGCCGTGGTCCCCTTCACCGTCACCGTGCCGCCCTCCGCGCTGCCCGGCGACCACCCCGTCGCCGTGGTCGCGGCCGAATCCGGCCACGAGGCGGCCGTACGGGTCCACTTGCGGGTCAGCGGTCCGACGCTGGCCGCCCTCACCGTCGAGCACGCCTCGGTGAGCGGCAAGGGCGCGGCCGCCGTGATCCGCTACACCCTGGTCAACCGGGGCAACGTGGCGCTCGCGCCCGAGCTGTCGGTGCGCGCCGAGGGCCTGTTCGGCGAGGTGCCGGGCCGGGCGGCGCGCACCCTGCCGGTGGAGCTGCTGCCCGGCCAGCGGGTCGAGCTGAGCGAACCCTGGCCCGGCGCCCCGGTCTTCGACCACGCCGGTCTCACCCTCACCGTCACCGCCCCCGGCGGCGCGCGCGCCACGGCCACCACCTCCCGGTGGTTCGTGCCCTGGGGCCTGGCGGGCCCGACCGGCGCGGGGCTGTCCGGCCTCGCCGCCGTGGCCCTGGCCGCGCACCTGCTCGTACGCACCCGGCGGGCCGCCCGCGCGACGCCGTCCGACGCGGCGCCGCGCCCGCCGGACGGACCCGGAAGCGGCGCCGAACCCCACGAGGCAGCCCACGAGTTGACGGGAGCGCCCAGGTGAGCGCGCGTTACGATCCTCCGCTCCCGGCATCCGGCCGCGCCCGCCCCGCCGCGCACCGGCCGGGCCCGGGCCGCTGGGCCGCCGGGCTGGTGGCCGCCGTGACCGGCGCGCTGCTCGCGCTGGCGGCCGTACCGGCCTGGTCCGCGCCGGCCGCCGACGGAAAACCCACCGCGACGCTCTCCCTCCAGGAGGTCGCCAAGGGCACCGAGATCACCGTCACCGGAGCGGGCTGGCGGCCGAAGACGATGGTCATGCTGCTGGTCTGCGGGCAGAACATGATCGGCGGCACCAACAGCTGCGCCAACGCGGACGGCAACGCCGTCTCCGTCGACGAGGCCGGGCACTTCGCCGCCCAACTGCCGGTGGTGGCCCCGCCCAAGCCCTGTCCCTGCGTGGTCGACGTGGCCTCCGTCAACGGGGACCAGTCCACCGTCGCCGTGCCCGTGAAGATCACCGACCACCCGGTGGCGGACCTGCCCGCGGAGTCCGGGACGGCCCGCCTGGCGATCCTCACCGGCGTCCAGCTGGAGGGCGACGACGGCGTGCTGACCTGGTTCGGCGCCCCGCCGAGCCGCAGGTTCGTCGTCACCGTCGGCAATCTCGGCTCGGCCCCGGTCACCGACCCCGTCTTCCAGATCGGCACCGCCCACGGGGTGTTCGCGCCGACCTGGGAGGAGCACCAGTGGAAGGGCACGATCCCGCCCGGCCAGAAGGCCCGGGTCGCGATCGACGTCTCGCTCGACGCGGGCGCGTACGGCGACTACACCCTCTCGCTCAAGTACGGCGAGAAGGTCCTGGCGACCCAGCCCTGGGGGGTGGACCGGCCGTACGGCGTGCTGCTCTTCTGGGGCCTGCTCTGCCTGGTGATCCCCGCCGCGGTCTTCCGGATCGGCATGGCCGTCGTCGACAAGGTCCGCCCGCGCGCCCCCGGATCCGGCCGCCACCGCGGCAGCGACTTCTCGGAAAGCACCTGTGCACCTCGCGTGGTAATGGAAAATGGTATCTAGTAATCGCATTAAAGGGCGCGCGGCCGCTTCACCGCGGACGCGCGCGGCCGCCTCACCGGTACGGCCCCGGCCGTGCCGTGGCTGCGCGACGCCACGCACGTGCTGGTCCCGGACACGGACCGGACGCTGTGGCTCGTACGGACGGACGCACCCGGAGCCGCGACGGCGCGGGAGGAGACCACCGCCCCGTGGTCGGCCGGGCGGCTGACCCTGACCGCGGCCGGGGGCGAGCGGATCGGGGCGGCGGACGGCCGGGCGTACGAGGCGGTGCTCGCCGGCGCCCGCACCGCCTTCGCGGGGCTCCAGGCGGGCGTCTGCGCGGGCTCCCTGGCCCGCGCCGTCGCCTACACGGGCGTCCGCGAGCAGTTCGGCCGGCCGCTCTCCACCAACCAGGGGGTCATGCTGCGCGCCGCCGACGCGTACATGGACACCGAGGCCATCCGGGTGACGGCGTACGAAGCGGCCTGGCGCATCGACCAGGGGCTCCCGGCGGCCGAGCACGCCCTGACCGCCGCCTGGTGGGCCTCGGAGGCGGGCAAGCGGGTCGTGCACGCGGGCCAGCATCTGCACGGCGGGATGGGGGCCGACCTGGACCACCCCGTCCACCGGCACTTCCTCTGGGGGCGCCAGCTGGACGCGTACCTCGGCTGTGGCAGCGAACTACTGGCGGAACTGGGCGCCGTACTGGCGCAGGAGGTCTGAGGGATGAGAGCCGACGCGATGAGGGTGGGCGACAGCCTGCCGCCGCTGGAGATACCGGTCACCCGCACGCTGATCGTCGCGGGCGCGATCGCCTCCCGCGACTACCAGGACGTGCACCACGACGCGTCACTGGCGCGGGAGAAGGGCTCCCCGGACATCTTCATGAACATCCTGACCACCAACGGACTGGTCGGCCGGTACATCACCGATCACGTCGGGCCCGGCGCGGTGCTCCGCAAGGTGGCGATCCGCCTCGGCGCGCCCAACCACCCAGGCGACACCATGACGCTCACCGGCACGGTCACCGCCATCGACGGGGACACCGTCGAGATCAAGGTGGTCGGCGTCAACGGCATCGGCCACCACGTGACCGGCACGGTCACCGCCACGCTGCCAGGGGAGGCGGCATGAGCGTCCGCACCCGGGACTCCCTCGGAGGGCGCGCGGCCATCGCCGGGATCGGCGCGACGGAGTTCTCCAAGGACTCCGGCCGCAGCGAACTGCGGCTCGCCGTGGAAGCCGTGCACGCCGCGCTCGACGACGCCGGGCTCACCCCCGCCGACGTCGACGGCATGGTCACCTTCACGATGGACACCAGCCCCGAGATCACCGTCGCCCAGGCAGCGGGGATCGGGGACCTCTCCTTCTTCTCCCGCGTCCACTACGGCGGCGGGGCGGCCTGCGCCACCGTCCAGCAGGCCGCTCTGGCCGTCGCCTCGGGCGTCGCGGAGGTGGTCGTCTGCTACCGCGCCTTCAACGAGCGCAGCGGCCGCCGCTTCGGCTCCGGGGTGCAGCAGCGCGAGCCGTCGGCGGAGGGCGCGGCCCTCGGCTGGTCCCTGCCGTGGGGCCTGCTCACCCCGGCCTCCTGGGTGGCCATGGCCGCGCAGCGCTACCTGCACGCGTACGGGCTGACCCCCGAGGCCTTCGGGCACGTGGCCGTCACCGGCCGCCGGTACGCCGCGACGAACCCGGCCGCCTGGTTCCACGGCAAGCCCATCACCCTCGCCGATCACGCGGCCTCGCGCTGGATCGTCGAGCCGCTGCGGCTGCTGGACTGCTGCCAGGAGACCGACGGCGGGCAGGCGATCGTCGTCACGAGCGTGGAGCGGGCGCGCGAGCTGCGGCACGCACCCGCCGTCATCACGGCGGCGGCGCAGGGGGCGGGGCGCCGTCAGGAGGCGATGACGAGCTTCTACCGGGACGATCTCTCCGGGCTGCCGGAGATGGACGTCGTGGCCCGGCAGCTGTGGAGGACGAGCGGTCTGCGCCCCGGCGACATCGACGTCGGCATCCTCTACGACCACTTCACGCCGTTCGTGCTGATGCAGCTGGAGGAGTTCGGCTTCTGCAAGCCGGGGGAGGCCGCCGATTACGTCGCCGCGGGCGCGCTCCCGCTCAACACCCACGGGGGCCAGCTCGGCGAGGCCTATCTGCACGGCATGAACGGCATCGCCGAGGCCGTGCGCCAGCTGCGCGGCAGCTCGGTCAACCAGGTCGAGGGCGCGGCCCACGCACTGGTCACGGCCGGCACCGGGGTGCCGACCTCCGGCCTGATCCTGGGCGCGGACCACTAGGCCGTCTCTTCGGGACCCCCGCCTCTCCACCTTCAGGAGGTGGGGGAAACCCCCGTCCTACAACCTGAGAGGGACCCGGTTTCGGCACCTGCGGCCGATCCCGGGAGCCACCGCCGCTTCTAGCGTGGGGGCATGACCACGCCAGTGTGCACGTACGCATCGAACCAGTCGTCGCACCCGTCGTCGTACCCGTCCTCGTACCCGTCCTTCTCGTCGTACGTGCGGACCCGCGGGACGTCCCTGATGCGCACGGCACGGTCCCTGACCGCGAACCCCTGCGACGCCGAGGACCTGCTGCAGACGGCCCTCGCCAAGACCTACGTCGCCTGGGACCGGATCGAGGACCACCGCGCCCTCGACGGTTACGTCCGCCGGGCCCTGGTCAACACCCGCACCTCCCAGTGGCGCAAGCGCAAGGTCGACGAGTTCGCCTGTGACGAGCTGCCGGAGACGGACGTGGCACCGGCCGCCGACCCGGCCGAGGCGCAGGCACTGCGCGACGCGATGTGGCGCGCGGTGACCCGGCTGCCCGACCGGCAGCGGGCCATGGTGGTGCTCCGCTACTACGAGGACATGAGCGAGGCCCAGACCGCTGAGCTGCTCGGGGTCTCGGTCGGCACGGTCAAGAGCGCCGTCTCCCGCGCCCTGGGCAAGCTGCGCGAGGACCCGGAGCTGACCCCGGTCCGCTGACCCCGGTACTCCCGGCAGCGGCATGTTTCACGTGAAACAGTGAGTCTCCCCCTCCGGGTAGTGACATGCCGAGCGGTACGTGAGCAGAATCGGCAGCATCCGTAGCCGCCGTAGCGCCGCAGCGCCCACCGGGAGGACGCTTTGCTGAGCACCATGCAGGACGTACCACTGCTCGTCAGCCGCATACTTCGACACGGGATGACGATCCACGGGCAGTCCCAGGTCACCACCTGGACCGGCGAGGCCGAGCCGCACCGCCGCAGCTTCGCGGAGATCGGTGTCCGTGCCACCCGCCTGGCCAACGCCCTGCGTGACGAGCTGGGAGTCCAGCAGGACGACCGGGTGGCCACGCTCATGTGGAACAACTCGGAGCACGTCGAGGCGTACTTCGCGATCCCCTCCATGGGCGCGATCCTGCACACGCTCAACCTGCGGCTGCCCCCCGAGCAGCTGGTCTTCATCGTGAACCACGCCGTCGACCGGGTCGTCCTGGTCAACGGCACCCTGCTGCCGCTGCTCGCGCCGCTGCTGCCGCACCTGCCCACCATCGACCACGTCGTGGTCGCGGGCATCGGTGACCGCTCGGTGCTGGAGGGGCTCGACGTCCGCGTGCACGAGTACGAGGACCTCCTGGCCGGCCGCCCGGACACCTACGACTGGCCCGAGCTGGACGAACGCCAGGCCGCCGCCATGTGTTACACCTCCGGCACCACCGGCGACCCCAAGGGCGTCATCTACTCCCACCGCTCCATCTACCTGCACTCCATGCAGGTCAACATGACCGAGTCGATGGGCCTGACCGACCGCGACACCAGCCTCGTCGTGGTCCCGCAGTTCCACGTCAACGCCTGGGGCCTGCCGCACGCCACCTTCATGACCGGCATCAACATGCTGATGCCGGACCGCTTCCTGCAGGCGGCCCCGCTCGCCGAGATGATCGAACGCGAGCGTCCCTCGCACGCGGCGGCCGTCCCCACCATCTGGCAGGGGCTGCTCGCCGAGGTCACCGCGAATCCCCGCGACCTGTCTTCCATGAAGCAGGTGACCATCGGCGGCTCGGCCTGCCCGCCCTCGCTGATGGAGGCGTACGACAAGCTCGGTGTCCGCGTCTGCCACGCCTGGGGCATGACCGAGACCTCCCCGCTCGGCACCATGGCCCACCCCCCGGCCGGTCTGAGCGCCGAGGAGGAGTGGCCGTACCGCCTCACCCAGGGCCGTTTCCCGGCGGGCGTGGAGCCGCGCCTGGTCGGCCCCGGGGGCGACGTACTGCCCTGGGACGGCGAGTCCGCGGGCGAGCTGGAGGTGCGCGGCACCTGGATCGCCGGGGCCTACTTCGGCGGAGCCACGGGTGAACCGCTGCGTCCCGCGGACAAGTTCAGCGCCGACGGCTGGCTCAAGACCGGCGATGTCGGTGTGATCAGCCCCGACGGATACCTGACGCTGACGGACCGGGCCAAGGACGTCATCAAGTCCGGTGGCGAGTGGATCAGCAGCGTCGAACTCGAGAACGCGATCATGTCCCACCCCGAGGTCGCCGAGGCTGCCGTCGTGGCCGTCCCGGACGAGAAGTGGGGCGAGCGCCCGCTGGCCACGGTGGTCCTCAAGGAGGGTGCGACCGTGGACTTCGTCGCCCTGCGCGCCTTCCTCGCGCAGTCCATCGCCAGGTGGCAGCTGCCGGAGCGCTGGACGGTGATCGAGTCCGTGCCGAAGACGAGCGTCGGCAAGTTCGACAAGAAGGTGATCCGCAGGCAGTACGCGGACGGCGAGCTGGACGTCACCAAGCTCGGCTAGGGCACCCGCTCCCCCGACGGGATGCCGGGTTCAGCCGCGCGTGAGCCATGGCCGCAGCAGCTTGCTGGCGGCGGGCATGGCCACGTACGTCATCAGGGTGCTGAAGACGACGGCGAAGGCGGCCGTGCGGACCACGACGTGCACGTTCACCAGGTACGGCCCGAGCAGCGCGTTGCCGAGCAGCGAGATCGGGAAGATGGCCAGACCCGAGCTGACCGCCATCTTCCAGCGCGGCGGCGCGGGCCGGGTCGTACCCGGCTTGGCGAACCACGTCTCCATGCCGTGCAGTTCGCGCCGGGCTATCTCGGTGTGGTGATGGCCCTGGCAGTTGGCGAACCATGCGGCCCGCTCGGCCGAGTCCTGCCACCGCTGGAAGGCCGCCTGGTGGCGGAAGCGGTGGACGAGGAACCACGGCCCGCCCTCGGTCGCCGGGCGGAACAGGCCGTACCCGAGGTGGTCCGGGAAGGTCGCCGCGGTCTCCAGGATCCCGCGCGCCCAGACCTCGAAGGCGTCCTCGTGGCCCGGCTCCACCTGCCGGGCGATGAGGAGGCTCACCTCGCCGTTGTCGGCGGGGACGCTGTGTTCGGTCGTGTCGATGAGGGCCATCGGACCAGGGTCGCTAATTGGTCCCGATCTTGGCCAGCAAGTCCACGATGCGGCCCTGCACCTCGGCCGTGGTGGACCGCTCGGCGAGGAACAGCACGCTCTCGCCGGAGCCCAGCCGCGGCAGGTCGGACGGGTCGATCCCCTCGGTCGTGTAGACGACCAGCGGGGTCCGGTTCAGCTGCCCGTTGGCGCGCAGCCAGTCCACGATCCCGGCCCGGCGCCGCCGCACCTGCATCAGGTCCATGACGACGAGGTTCGGCCGCATCCGGGTGGCCAGATCCACCGCGTCGGTGTCGGCGCCCGCCCGCGCCACCTGCATGCCGCGCCGCTCCAGGGCGGCGGTCAGCGCGGTGGCGATCTCGTCATGCTGCTCGATGAGCAGCACGCGGGAGGGGTGCTGCTCGCTGTCGCGCGGCGCGAGCGCCTTGAGGAGGACGGCCGGGTCCGCGCCGTACGCCGCCTCACGCGTCGCGTGCCCCAGTCCCGCCGTCACCAGGACGGGCACCTCGGCGGCCACCGCGGCCTGCCGCAGCGACTGCAGGGCCGTCCGGGTGATCGGCCCGGTCAGCGGGTCCACGAACAGCGCGGCGGGGAACGCGGCGATCTGCGCGTCCACCTCCTCGCGCGAGTGCACGATCACCGGGCGGTAGCCGCGCTCGCTGAGGGCCTGCTCGGTCTGTACGTCCGGAGCGGGCCAGACCAGCAGCCGCCGCGGGTTGTCCAGCGGCTCCGGCGGCAGCTCGTCGTCCATCGGGCGCGGCGCGGGCCGGTTGACCACCTCGACGGCGCCTCCGGGCCCGTCCAGCGGCTCGGGGCCCTCCGCGGAGCCCGCCTCGGGGGCTCCTATGGCGAAGGCCCGGCCCTGGGGCGCCGGTTCGGACAGCCGCCGCCTGCGACCGGAACCGGAGTCCACGGCGATGCCCTGGCCGAGGGTGCTGCCCAGGGGGCGCACGCTGATCGGCTGGGCCGCCGGGGGCTGGGCCGCGGTCTCGTGGGGCTGCCGGGCGCCGGGCAGCGCCACCGGGCCGGCGGCCGCGTCGGCGTCCTCGTCCTCGGGAGCGGTCCGCGCGGCCGGTACCGGCCAGGCGGGAGTGGCGGGCAGAGCCCGGCGCCGTCCGGTGGGCGACTCGGCGGGGGAGCCGTCGGGCTCCGCCGTGACCTGCGGGTCGGCCGGGGCCGTCGGCGGGGTGGCGGCGGGTGCCTGCGGGGCGCCGAGCGCGCGCCGGACACCGGCGCTGCTGGTCCCGGTGCCGGGTACGGGCGCTACGGGCGCCAGACCGGTGGCCGGTACGGGCTGCGGCGGCCGGCCGGGGCCGTCGCTTCCCTGCGCGGAACCCAGCGCGCGGCGGCGGCCCGCGGGGGGCTCGCCGGAGGGGTGGACAGGAGCGGGCGGGAGGGCGGGCATGCCCTGCGGAGGCACCGGGCGCCGGGCCGGACCGGTTTCGGAGCCGCCGACGTCGCCGCCGTTCCCGGCGGCGCCGCTGTCGCCGTCACCGGCACGGCCGCGCCTGCGGCCCGTGCCGAGACCGGCCGGGTTCACCGGGGACGCGGCCAGCCCGCCGCCCGCGGGAGCGTCGGCTCCCTCGACGGCGTCGGCCGCGCGCCGCCGCCCGGAGGGCAGTGCGAGCGCGCTTCCGCCGGAGCCGGAGTCCTCCGCGGGGGCCTGACCCGCGCGGACCTCGTCGTCGAGGAAGGCATCCACACCGCGCCGGGCCCGGCGGCCACCGGGGCCGTCCTTCGCGTCGCCCGCGCCGTCCTGGCCGCGGCCGTCCGCGACCGGCCGCGCCGGAGCGGGCTCGGGCGTCGGCTCGGGCAGGGTCACCGTGCCGGCTCCCGACCCCAGCGGCAGTTCCAGTACGAACGCGCCGCCCGGGGCCCCGGGCACCTTCACGGTCTGCAGCACACCGCCGTGCGCGGCCACGATGCCCCGCACGATCGGCTCGTGCACCGCGTCGCCGCCGCTGTACGGGCCGCGCACCTCGATCCGTACGACGTCCCCGCGCTGCGCGGCGGCGACCACGATCGTCGAGTCCGTGTAACCGCTGCCCTGCGGGGTCTTGCCGGTGGCGTCGACCCCGGCGACGTCCGCGATCAGGTGGGCCAGCGCGGTGGAGATCCGGGCCGCGTCCACCTCGGCCTCGATGGTCGGGGCGTGGACGGCGAACTGTGCGCGCCCCGGCCCGATCAGCTCGACCGCGCCGTCGACTCCGGCCGTGACGACCCCGTCGATCAGGACCTTCTTCTTCGCGAGCTTCTCGGTGCCCGCGTCCAGCCGCTGGAAGCCCAGCACGTTGTCGACCAGCGTGGTCATCCGGGCGTAGCCCGCCGCCAGGTGGTGCAGCAGCTGGTTCGCCTCGGGCCACAGCTGACCGGCGTCGTCCGCGGCCAGCGTGGCCAGTTCGCCGCGCAGTTCCTCCAGCGGGCCCCGCAGGGAGTCGCCGAGGACCGCCAGCAGCTGCGCGTGGCGCGCCGCCAGGGCGTCGTAGGAGCGCCGGTCGGTGAAGGTCATCACGGCCCCCACCAGCAGCTCTCCGTCCCGGACGGGGGAGGTCGTCAGGTCGACGGAGACGGGCTTGCCGCTCTTGTTCCACAGCACCTGCCCGCGCACCCGGTGCTTGCGCCCGCTGCGCAGGGTGTCGGCGAGCGGGGACTCGTCGAAGGGGAACGGCGAACCGTCGGCGCGCGAGTGCTGGATCAGCCCGTGCAGTTCGCGGTTGCCGAGGTCGGTCGCCCGGTATCCGAGGATCTGCGCGGCGGCCGGGTTGACCAGCACCACGCGACCCTCGGTGTCCGTTCCGACGACGCCTTCGGCGGCGGCGCGCAGGATCATCTCGGTCTGCCGCTGCGAGCGGGCCAGCTCGGCCTCGGTGTCGAGGGTGCCCGTGAGGTCGCGTACGACGAGCATCAGCAGCTCGTCGCCCGTGTAACCGGGGTTCGGGTCGCGGAAGGCGTCGCGGCCGTCGAGATTGGCGCTGGTGACCTCGACCGGGAACTCGGTGCCGTCGGTACGGCGCGCGACCATCCGCGTCGGCGTGGCGCGCTGTTCCTTGCCCTCGTCGGGACGGCGCATGGAACCGGGGATCAGCTTCGAGTCGAATTCGGGCAGGAGGTCGAGCACTCCACGCCCCACGAGTCCCGTGCCGGGACTCTCCAGCGCCTCGAGCGCGATCGAATTGGCGTTGACGACCGTGCCGTTGGCGTTCACGAGCAACAGGGCGTCAGGAAGAGCGTCGAGTATTGCTGCGAGGCGAGCAGCGCCTCGGGATGGCCTGCTGCTCACGACGAGCTTCCTCCCTGACCACGACTACCGGCATGACACGGGAGGAGTCTAAGGCCACCTCCCCTCGGCGGGGCGGCGGATGCGGTGCCCGAGTCGGGCATATCCCGCATCCCGACCGCATCTTCCCTGGTCAGGAACGCGCACTCGGAAGCAGAGGTTCCAACTCGTTCCACCGGCGGATCTCGCACCCGTTGCTGCGGTCGAACCGGGCGTTCACCTCGTGTCCGTGCCAGGTTCCGGTGACCCTGGCGGTCGCGGGGCCGCCGTCCTGGAAGGTGCACAGCTGCCGCTTGGAGACCGGGGCGAAGGGATCCTTGTGCTGCTTGGCGAGTTCGGCGAGCCGCGCACAGGCCTGCGCGGCCAGCGGGTGGGTGCCGCCGACCGGGTCGCATTCCAGCCGGTACTCCCCGTCGGCGCGCGGGTTGCCGCTGGAGGAGACGCTGACGGTGAGCCGGTCGGGCGTCGCGAGCAGGCCCAGGGGCAGCGGTGGCAGCGGTCCGGCTGCCGCCGCTGCGAGGGCGGAGGTGGTGACGGCGAAGGCGGCGAGACGCAGCATGGGGCACTCCAAGTCGTCCGTACGTCGTACGCCTGCCCAACGACGCGGCCGCCCCGACGTTCCGTGTTCCGTGGGCTTAAGGCTTTGCCCTGGGGGCTTTCCGCCTAGTACCGTGAGAGCGGATTGGTGAGCGGCCCTGCGCCTGTGTCATCATCTGCACGCACCTTCGTACGCGAGGGTGTGCTGGAGGCGTCGCCTAGTCCGGTCTATGGCGCCGCACTGCTAATGCGGTTTGGGGCTTACCCCCCATCGAGGGTTCAAATCCCTCCGCCTCCGCACCTCACCGAAGCCCCGGTCCTCTTGGACCGGGGCTTCGGTGCGTTCGGGGCGGGCTTCGGTGCGTTCCGGGCGCGGAAGGGCCTCCGGGGTGCTCGCGAGGTACCGGGCGCCCCGCCGACGCCCCCTCGGGGAATCGCCCGTTCCGGGGTGTTTCCGCAGGTCAGACGCTGTTTAGCTAATGGATTTCGCGTCCCGCCGAGGTCCATGTATTGTTGTTCTCGCAAGGCCAACGGGGCGCAAAACCCCGGGAAGCACAAGCACTCGTAGCTTAACGGATAGAGCATCTGACTACGGATCAGAAGGTTGCAGGTTCGAATCCTGCCGAGTGCACAGCCCAAGAGGCCCCCTGGAGAAATCCAGGGGGCCTCTTGCGTTGAACCTGTCACCTGAAACGAGGGGGGCCCTCATGGGTCTGTTCGGGAACGCGCACACGGTCGACCCCGTGGCGGCGCAGCGGGACTACGCGCGACTGCTGGGGCACGGGGAGCAGGTGCACGCCGCGTATCTGCTGATACGCGACACGATCCTCTTCACCGATCGGCGCCTGGTGCTGATCGACAAGCAGGGGATCACCGGCAAGAAGGTGGAGTACCACTCGGTTCCGTACCGGAGCATCACCCACTTCTCCGTGGAGACAGCCGGTCACTTCGATCTGGACGCCGAGCTGAAGATCTGGATCTCGGGCACGGCCGCTCCCCTCCAGAAGACCTTCACCAAGGGTGTCGACATCTATGAGGTGCAGGCGATCCTGACGCAGTTCGTCGCGCGCTAGCCACGGCGAACCGAATCAAGTTTGGCCCGATGGTGGTATCGCAGGATGCGGTACCGTCTCCCCACAGATCATGGTGGGGAGGAAGAACACGTGGACGACATCGACCGGACGCTGATCCTGCGCCTGCAGGAGGACGCCGGACAGTCCTACGCCGCCCTCGGCGCCGCCATCGGGCTCTCGGCCGGGGCCACCCACGAGCGGGTGCGCAAGCTGCGCGAGCGCGGGGTGATCCGGCGGACCACCATCGACGTGGACCCCGCGGCCGTCGGCAGCGGGGTGCTCGCCTACGTGCACGTCGACTCGAACGCCTGGATGGGCGAGGCCGGGACCGCCTTCGCGGCGATCCCCGAGATCCAGGAGGCCCACATCATCGCGGGCAGCGCCTCGGTCCTGGTCAAGGTGCGCACGGCCACGACCGAACAGCTCCAGGACGTCCTGCGCAGGCTCTACGCCATCGAGGGCGTGAGCGGCACCCAGGCGACCGTGGTCCTGGAGACCTTCTTCGAGCGGCCGCTCCCGCTGTGACCCGGCGGCCCCGGTGACCTGGCGGTGCACCGGCATGGGGTGGAGCGGCGGGGAGCCCTCGATCGGCTGGTACGCCGAGACCGGCGGCCCGGGGACCGGTGAGCGCAGGAGCGTCCTCGCCCGGGGGCAGCGGCTGGCCTTCATGGGTCTGGGCGAGCGGCACTGTCTGGGTGTCCGGCGGGCGGGCAGGCGCACCCCCTGCCCCACGGCCGCCACCGTGCCCGGCCGCGCGGGCAACGCCCAGTGCCCTGAATGCGCCCGCCTGGACCGGTCCTTCTCGGTGGCCGCCGACACCAACGCCGCCGACCCGCGCACCTACCGCGTCTACCTGGCCTGGTTCGGGGCCGGACTGGTCAAGGTCGGCATCACCGCCGAGGAGCGCGGCCCGGTCCGGCTGTGCGAGCAGGGCGCGGTGACCTGGAGCTGGCTCGGCCGCGGACCGCTGATGGCCGCCCGGCGCACCGAGGAGCTGCTGCGGGCCGCGCTCGGGGTGCCCGACCGGATCGCCTACGCCCGCAAGCGGGCCGTACGGGCGCAGCTGCCGCCCGCCGCGGAGCGGGCCCGGGAGGTGGCCGAGCTGCACGCGCGGGCCACCGCGCTCGCCGGATGGCCCGAATCGCTGGAGCGGACGGCCTGCGAGGTCGCCGACCACGCCGGGCTGTTCGGGCTCGACGGGCTGCCGGTACCGACGCGGGTGATCACCGGGATGATGTCCGGCGGAGCCGTCGCGGGGCTGCTGGTCGGCGCGGCCGGACCCGATCTGCACTTCGCCGACGGGCTCGTGGTCGACACCCGGCTGCTGGCCGGCTGGGCCCTCGTCGCCCCGGAGGGGCCGGACCCGCTCACCACGGCGCCGTGGACCGACCTCGCGCTCCCCTCCGCCGCCGCCGAGCAGGACGGGCTCTTCTGACCCGGCCGGGCAGGTCAGGCCGGGCCCGACCCGCCTGCCGGGCAGGTCAGGCCGGGCCCGACCCGCCCCGGACCCGCCTCGACCCGCCTCGACCCGCCTCGACCCGCCCCGGACCGTGGACACGCGAGGGGGCTGACGCAGAGGGTGGGTGCCATGAGCATCCAGTTGAGCGGAGCCGCGGCTTCGCCCGCGACGGCCGAGACGGTCCGTGCCTTCCGGGAGCGGCTCGGGCTCCCCGGGCTGGTCGACGTCCACACGCACTTCATGCCCGAACGCGTCCTGGCCAAGGTGTGGGACTACTTCGACGCGATGGGGCCGCTGACCGGCAGGCCGTGGCCCATTACCTACCGGCACGAGGAGCAGCAGCGGGTCGACCTGCTGCGGGAGTTCGGGGTGCGGGCCTTCACCGCCATGCTGTACCCGCACAAGCCCGCCATGGCGGCCTGGCTCAACTCCTGGTCCGCGGAGTTCGCCGCCCGGACGCCCGACTGCCTGCACACCGCGACCTTCTTTCCCGAGGAGGGGGCCGGGCACTACGTCCGCCAGGCCGTGGAGAACGGTGCGCGGATCTTCAAGGCACACCTCCAGGTCGGCGGGTACGACCCGAACGACGAGCTGCTCGACCCCGTCTGGGGGCTGCTCGCCGAGGCCGGTGTCCCCACGGTGATCCACTGCGGTTCCATGCCGGCTCCCGCCCCGTACACCGGCCCCGGACCGATCGGGCGGCTGCTCGCCCGGCACCCCCGGCTCCCGCTGGTCATCGCACACATGGGGATGCCCGAGTACACCGAGTTCCTGGACCTGGCCGACCGGTTCGCCGAGGTCCGCCTCGACACCACCATGGCCTTCACCGACTTCGCCGAGCGGACGGGGCCCTTCCCCGCCGGGGACCTCGGCCGGCTCGCGGCCCTCGGCGACCGGATCCTGCTCGGCACCGACTTCCCGAACATTCCCTACCCCTACGAGCACCAGCTGGCCGCCCTCGAACGGCTCGGCCTCGGCGACGACTGGCTGCGCGCCGTCTGCCACGACAACGCCGCCCGGCTCTTCTCCCTGCCGTCCCTCTGATCCCCGCCGCCCCCCACCGGCCGCCGCGTCCTGACAACGGATTCTCAGGAGAATCACAGAAAGGGCCAAGGGGGCTTTCACCGGCGGGCGGGAGCGTGGACGCCATGACTGCGACGACCACCTCCCACGCGTCCACGTCCACCAGCAACCCCATGGCCCTCGTCCGGCCCGACGGCGGCCCGTGCCGGGTGCTCGTCGTGGACGACGAGGCCTCGCTCTCCGAGCTGCTGTCCATGGCCCTGCGCTACGAGGGGTGTGAAGTGCGCACCGCGGGCGACGGAGCGGGCGCGGTGCGCATGGCGGCGGAGTTCCGGCCCGACGTGGTGGTCCTCGACATCATGCTCCCGGACATGGACGGGCTGGCCGTCCTCGGGCAGCTGCGCCGTCGGCTCCCGCAGGTCCCGGTGCTCTTCCTCACCGCGAAGGACTCGGTCGAGGACCGCATCGCCGGTCTGACGGCGGGCGGCGACGACTATGTCACCAAGCCCTTCAGCCTGGAAGAGGTCGTGGCTCGGCTGCGCGGTCTGGTGCGCCGCTCCGGCGCGGCCCAGGCCGCGCGCGGCGAGTCCGTCCTGGCCGTGGGCGACCTGCGGCTCGACGAGGACAGCCACGAGGTCAGCCGGGGCGGCCGGGAGATCCACCTGACCGCCACCGAGTTCGAGCTGCTGCGCTACCTCATGCGCAACCCCCGCCGGGTGCTCAGCAAGGCGCAGATCCTGGACCGCGTGTGGTCCTACGACTTCGGCGGCCAGGCCAATGTGGTCGAGCTGTACATCTCCTACCTGCGGCGCAAGCTGGAGAGCGGCCCCGGCCTGCCCTCGATGATCCACACGCGCCGCGGCGCCGGATATCTGATCAAGCCGAGCGAATAGTGCGGATCCCGCTGCCGGGCCGACGGCCCTGGTCCCTGCGGACCAGGCTCGTCGTCTCCGCCGTGCTGCTCATCGCGGTGGTGGGCGCGGCCATCGGCACCGTCACCATCCTCGTGCTGCGCTCCTACCTCGTGGGCCAGCTCGACCATCAGCTCGCCACCTCGGTGAACATGGCCATCAGGGGCCCGGGCGCGGAGAAGTCCTCCCGGGACACCCTCGCCTTCGTCCTGGGACCCGGCAGCCCCTTCGGCGCCGCCGGGGTCCGCCTCGACTCGGACGGCAAGGTCGTCGCGGCGGCCCGCAGCGCGCCCGCCGAAGGGCCCGCCCCGGACCACCGCCAGCCGCTCACCGAACCCCAGACCCAGGCCCTCGTGGCCGCCGCCGGCAAGGCCCGCGCGGGCGAGGAACGGCCCGTCGACGTGCGCCTGCACGGCCTCGGTACGTACCGCGTGCTCACCGCCGCCGACGGGAGCCTCGTGCTGGGCTTCCCGCTCGACGGGGTCGACTCCACCGTGAACACCCTGATCGGTGTGGAGGTCTGCGTCACCCTGGCCGGGCTGATCGCCGCCTCCCTCGCCGGACAGGCCCTGGTCGGTGTCGCCCTGCGCCCGCTGCGCCGGGTGGCCGCCACCGCGACCCGGGTCTCGGAACTGCGCCTGCACAGCGGCGAGCCCGCCCTCGACGAGCGGGTCCCGGACGCCGAGGCCGACCCGCGGACCGAGGTGGGCCAGGTCGGCGCCGCCCTCAACCGGATGCTGGGCCACGTCTCCGCCGCGCTCACCGCCCGCCAGCAGAGCGAGACCCGCGTCCGGCAGTTCGTCGCCGACGCCAGCCACGAGCTGCGCACCCCACTGGCCTCCATCCGCGGGTACGCCGAACTCACCCGCCGGGGCCGCGAGGAGCCCGGCCCGGACACCCGGCACGCGCTGGGCCGGATCGAGTCCGAGGCGACCCGGATGACCGGCCTGGTCGAAGACCTGCTGCTGCTGGCCCGGCTCGACGCGGGCCGCCCGCTGTCCCACACCGCCATCGACCTGGCGCCCCTGGTCGTGGACGCCGTCAGCGACGCCCGCGCGGCGGGCCCGGAGCACCACTGGCGCCTCGAACTCCCCGCCGAGGCGGCCCTGGTGGCCGCCGATTCCGCCCGGATGCAACAGGTCCTGGTGAACCTGCTGGCCAACGCCCGGACCCACACCCCGCCCGGGACCACCGTCACCGCCCGTGTTTCACGTGAAACATCCTCGGTCCGCGTCGAGATCGAGGACAACGGCCCCGGCATCCCGCCCGGCCTGCTCCCCCACGTCTTCGAACGCTTCGCGCGCGGCGACGCCTCCCGCTCCCGCAACGCGGGCTCCACCGGCCTCGGCCTCGCCATCGTGCAGGCCGTCGTCTCGGCCCACGGCGGGACGGTCGGCGTACGCAGCGAGCCGCACCGCACCCGGTTCGAGGTCCGCCTCCCCCTCCACACCGAGCCCGGGCACCCGTCGGCACGGGACACCGGACGGCACTCACAGACGGGTCACAGCCTCACCACACAGCCGTGACAGCCCGTCCCGCGAGAGTCGGCGCATGCCAACCGATGTCTTTCCCGGGACCGGGACCCTGCCCGCACGGGCGCCGCTCGCGACCGTGCCCGGCGAACCCGTACTCGACGTGGTCATCCCGGTCTTCAACGAGGAGAAGGATCTCGGCCCGTGCGTGCACCGCCTCCACGAGCACCTGACCCGGACCTTCCCCTACGCCTTCCGCATCACCATCGCCGACAACGCGAGCACCGACCGCACCCCCGAGGTCGCGGCCGGCCTGGCCCGGTCCGTCAGCGGCGTCCGCAGCACGCGGCTCGAGGAGAAGGGGCGCGGCAGGGCCCTGCGCACGGTCTGGTCCGCCTCCGACGCGCCCGTCCTCGCCTACATGGACGTCGACCTCTCCACCGACCTGAACGCACTGCTGCCGCTGGTCGCCCCGCTGATCTCCGGACACTCCGACCTCGCGATCGGCACCCGGCTCGCCCGCTCCTCGCGGGTGGTGCGCGGCGCCAAGCGCGAATTCGTCTCCCGTGCCTACAACCTGATCCTGCGCTCCTCCCTCTCCGCCCGCTTCAGTGACGCCCAGTGCGGCTTCAAGGCCATCCGGCGCGACGTCGCCGAGCGGCTGCTGCCGCTGGTGGAGGACTCCGGCTGGTTCTTCGACACCGAGCTGCTGGTCCTCGCCGAGCGTGCCGGGCTGCGCATCCACGAGGTGCCCGTCGACTGGGTGGACGACCCCGCCTCCACCGTCCACATCGTCCGCACCGCCACCGAGGACCTCAAAGGGGTCTGGCGGGTGGGCCGGGCCCTCGCCGTCGGCGCCCTCCCGCTCGACCGGATCGGCCGCCCCTTCGGCGACGACCCGCGCGACCGCGCGCTGAGCGGAGTCCCCCGGGGCCTGGCCCGCCAGCTCCTGGGATTCTGCGCGATCGGGGTCCTGAGCACCCTCTTCTACCTGGTGCTCTATTCCGCCCTCCGCTCCGGCGCCGGACCCCAGATCGCCAACGGCGTCGCGCTGCTGCTCTCCGCCGTCGCCAACACCGCGGCCAACCGCCGGCTCACCTTCGGCGTCCGCGGCCGGGACCGCGCCGTGCGGCAGCAGGCCCAGGGCCTCGTGGTCTTCGCCATCGGACTGGCCCTGACCAGCGGCTCCCTGGCCGCCCTCGGTGCGGCCACCGACACCCCCGCCCACGGCACCGAGCTGGCCGTCCTGGTGACCGCCAACCTCGCCGCGACCGTGCTGCGCTTCCTGCTCTTCCGCGCCTGGGTCTTCCCGGACCGCTCCACTCCTGCGAAGGACAACCTCCGATGACCACGGCACTGCCCCTGCTGGACTCACCCTTCCCCGAACGCGCTCCCGCGGCCGCGGTCCCGCTGCGGCCCCGCTGGGAGCGCCCCGCCCTCGTCGGGCTCCTCCTCGCCACCGCGGTCCTGATGCTGTGGAACCTGGGCGCCTCCGGGTACGCCAACTCCTTCTACTCCGCCGCCGTCCAGGCGGGCAGCGAGAGCTGGAAGGCCTTCTTCTTCGGCTCCTCCGACGCGGGCAACTCCATCACCGTCGACAAGCCGCCGGTCGCCCTGTGGCCGATGGCCCTGTCCGTACGGCTCTTCGGACTCGGCGGCTGGCAGATCCTGGTCCCGCAGGCCCTCATGGGCGTCGGCACCACCGCCGTCCTGTACGCCTCCGTGCGCCGCCGGTTCGGCCCGGTGGCCGCGCTGCTCAGCGGTACGGTCTTCGCCCTCACCCCGGTCGCCGCGCTGATGTTCCGCTTCAACAACCCCGACGCGCTGCTGGCCCTGCTGATGACCGTCACCGTCCACTGCGTGCTGCGCGCCCTCGACGGCGCCCGCACCAAGTGGCTGGTCTGGGCCGGTGTGGCCGTGGGCTTCGCCTTCCTCACCAAGACCCTGCAGGCGTTCGTCATCCTGCCGCCGCTGGCCCTGCTGTACGCCGTCTGCGCGCCCACCCGACTGCGCCGCAGGCTGGGCCAGCTGCTCCTCGCGGGCCTGGCCATGGTGGTCGCCGGCGGCTGGTGGGTCGCCATCGTCGAGCTGTGGCCGGCCGCGTCCCGCCCGTACATCGGCGGCTCCCAGAAGAACTCCTTCCTGGAACTCACCCTCGGTTACAACGGACTCGGCCGGATCAACGGCGACGAGACCGGCAGCGTCGGTGGCGGCGCGCGGACGGGTGGCGGTCCGGGCGGCGGCGGTGGCGGAGGCTGGGGCGAGACCGGGATCGACCGGCTCTTCTCCGCCAACATCGGCGGTCAGATCTCCTGGCTGCTCCCGGCGGCCCTGGTGCTCCTCGTGGCCGGACTGGTGATCACCTGGCGGGCCCGGCGGGCCACCGACTCGCTGGAGAGCATGGCCCGGGCGTCCTTCCTGGCCTGGGGCGGCTCCCTGCTGAGCACCGCCCTCGTCTTCAGCTACATGCAGGGCATCTTCCACGAGTACTACACGGTGGCGCTGGCGCCCTACGTGGCCGCGCTGACCGGCATGGGGGTAGCGGTGCTGTGGGAGGAACGGGGCGGCCGGGCCGCCGCGTTCACCCTGTCCGCCGTCGTGGCGCTGACCGCCGTGTGGTCGTACGTCCTGCTCGGCCGGGCCGCGGGCTATCTGCCCTGGCTGCGCTGGACGGTGCTGGTGGCCGGGCTGCTCGCGGCCGTGGGGCTCCTCGTGGGCGCCCGCCTCGGACGCCGGGCCGCGCTGGGCGCGGCGGCGCTGGGCCTCGGCGTGGCGCTGGCCGGGCCCCTCGCCTACACCCTGGACACGGTGAACACGGCGCACACGGGCTCGATCGTCACCGCAGGCCCCGCGGTCGCGGGCGGCCGGGGACCGGGCGGCATGGGCCGGGGACCGCGCTTCGCCGCGAGGGAAGGCGGCCGTGGTCAGGGCAACGCCCCGCAGGGGATGCCGCCGCAGGGCGCGATGGCGCCGGGCGGCCCCGCGGGCCAGGGCGGCCCGGGCGGCGCCGGCGGCCCGGGCGGCCGGGGCAAGGGCGGCTTCGGGGGCGGCCCCGGCGGCGGTATGGGCGGCCTGCTGGGCGGTACGAAGACGAGCGCGGCGGCCACGGCGGCCCTGCGCGCGCACGCGGACCGCTACACCTGGGCGGCCGCCGCCGTCGGCGCGCAGAACGCCGCGAGCTATCAGCTGGCGTCGGGTCAGCCGGTCATGCCCATCGGCGGGTTCAACGGCAGCGATCCGTCCCCGACCCTGGCGCGGTTCCAGGAGTACGTGAAGGCCGGGAAGATCCACTACTTCATCGGCCAGGGCACGGCATCACCGGAGGGCGGCCAGGGCGCCCAGGGCGCGACCCGCGGTGGCGGTCCCGGCGGCGGCGCGAGCAGCGCCATCGAGGCCTGGGTGAAGGCCAACTACCGGGCCACCACGGTCGGCGGGGCCACCTTCTACGACCTCACCCCGTCCTGAACCGACCACAACACGAGGGGCACCCTCTAGCATCATCAAGAGGGCGGACCGGGCATTCCGGGCTGATCCACCTGTCTTGAGGAGGGTGCCTCCATGGCCACCGCGGCGGACCCCGTGAACATCCGGACCAGTGTGTGGCTGGCCGCGCGGCCCGCCTCCGGAGCCAGACGCCGCTGCGAGGACCCCACCGGGCTGGACCGGGACCGGATCACCGGGGCCGCCGTCCGGCTGCTCGACACCGAGGGGCTCACCCGGTTCTCCATGCGGCGGCTGGCGGGCGGGCTCGGGGTCACCGCGATGTCCCTGTACTGGTACGTCGACACCAAGCACGACCTGCTGGAACTGGCCCTGGACAGCGCCCTGGGCGAGCTGACCCTGCCCGCGGACTCGCCCCCGGCGGGCTGGGCCGGCCGACTGCGGGCGCTGGCCTGCGGATACCGGGGGCTGCTCGCCGAGCGGCCGTGGGTCGCGACCCTGGCCGCCGAGTACCCCAACATCGGGCCGCACGCCCGGGCCTTCGACGCGGCGCTGCTGCGGCTGCTCGACGCCACGGGGCTGACGGACGGCGGCCGGACCGGAGCCCACCTCGCCGTGTCGCAGTTCCTGCACGGCTGTGGGGGTCCGGTCCGGCGGGCGCCCGAGGACGATTTCCGCTTCGCCCTCGATGTCCTCGTCGCGGGCATCGAGGCGAAGACGGGCCGTCAGGCGCAGACGGGTCTCTAGACCGTTGCCTTACTTCGTAGACCCCGCCGGGGCCTGGGCCTCGGCGGCGACGGGTGCGGCGGCCGGAGCGGCCACGGGGGAGGCGGCGGCCGGAGCGTCGGCCACCGGCTTCGAGCGCAGCGCGACCTCCTTGATGAACACCACCAGGAGCAGCCCGAGCAGGGCGGCCGGGGCGGCGTAGAGGAAGACGTCACCGACGCCGTGGCCGTACGCGGACTCGACGACCGCGCGGAACGGCGGGGGCAGCTGGTCCAGGTGGGGGATGGCCCCGCCACCGGTGCCGCCGTGGCCCATCGCCGCGGCCTGCGGGCCGAGGGCGGCCAGGCCGTCCTTGACGTAGTGCGTGACCCGGTTCGCCATCACCGCGCCGAGCGCCGAGACGCCCACGGCGCCACCGAGCGAGCGGAAGAAGGTGACGACGGAGCTGGCCACGCCCAGGTCCTCGGCGGCCACCTGGTTCTGGGTGGCGAGGACCAGGTTCTGCATCATCATGCCGAGACCGAGGCCGGTCAGCGCCATGTAGATCGCGATGTGCCAGTACGGGGTGTCGTAGCGCAGGGTGCCGAGCAGGCCCAGTCCGGCGGTCAGCAGGACGCCGCCGGAGACCAGCCAGGCCTTCCACCGGCCCGTCTTGGTGATCACCTGACCGGAAACGGTGGAGGAGACGAAGAGCCCGCCGATCATCGGAATCGTGAGGATCCCGGACATCGTGGGGGTCTCGCCACGGGCCAGCTGGAAGAACTGGCTGAAAAATACCGTGCCCGAGAACATCGCGACGCCGACGAACAGCGAGGCCGCCGAGGCCAGGGTGATGGTCTTGTTGCGGAACAGGCGCAGCGGGATGATCGGCTCGCTCGCCTTGGACTCGACGAGGACGAAGAGCAGGCCGAGGACCAGGGCCCCGCCGGTCATCGCCCAGGTCTGCCAGGAGACCCAGTCGTACGAGGTGCCCGCCTGGGTGACCCAGATCAGCAGGGTCGAGACGGCGGCGCTGATGAGGAAGGCGCCGAGCCAGTCGACCTTGACGTCACGGCGTACGACCGGGAGCCGCAGGGTCTTCTGGAGCACGATCAGCGCGATGACCGCGAAGGGCACGCCGACGTAGAAGCACCAGCGCCAGCCGAGCCAGTCGGTGTCGGTGATGACCCCGCCGAGCAGCGGCCCGCCGACGGTGGCGACGGCGAAGACCGCGCCGAGGTAGCCGCTGTAGCGGCCGCGCTCGCGCGGGGAGATCATCGCGGCCATCACGATCTGTGCGAGGGCGGACAGGCCGCCGACGCCGATGCCCTGGACCACGCGGCAGGCGATCAGCGTGCCGGTGTTCTGGGACAGGCCCGCGACCACCGAGCCGAGGACGTAGATCACCAGGGATATCTGGACCAGCAGCTTCTTGCTGAAGAGGTCGGACAGCTTGCCCCACAGCGGGGTCGCGGCGGTCATCGACAGCAGGGCGGCGGTGACCACCCAGGTGTAGGAGGACTGGGTGCCGCCGAGATCGCTGATGATCTGCGGCAGCGCGTTGGAGACGATCGTGGAGGACAGGATCGCCACGAACATGCCGAGCATCAGCCCGGACAGCGCCTTCATGATCTGGGGGTGCGTCATGGGTGCGCCGTCGGGCGTGGGCTCCGACTGGCTGCCTCCCCGCACACCGGTGGGTGTGGTCGTAGCCATGTGATTCCTTTTTCTCTGGTCTAGAAGCTCGATCGGAGCCGGGCCAGCAGGGTGGTCAGGACGGTGATGTCCTCGGCGGACCAGTCGCCCAGCGTTCTCTCCAGGGCGGCCGTGTAGCGGGCCCCGAGCTCCAGGAGCAGGGCCCGGCCGGACGGGGTGAGGCGCAGGATGCGGGAACGGCCGTCCCCGGGGTCGGCCTCGCGGGCGATCCAGCCGCGGTCGGCGACGTGGGTGACGTGGCGGCTGGTCACCGAGATGTCGATGGCGAGCAGCTCGGCGAGGCGGCTCAGCCGCATCTCGCCGTGCCGGTCGAGGACGGTGAGGACGGCGGCGGACCCGGGCGGGCAGTCGGCCGGCAGGGTGCGGGCGAGGTCGCGCTTGACCGCGCCGATGCCGGTGAGCTGGCGGGCGAGTTCCTCGTACAGCGCGTACTGCGTGCCGGTCCGTGTCCCGGTCTGCGTGCCGGTCCGTGTGTCGGTCCGTGTGTCGTGTCGCGTGAGCACCGCGCTCCCCCTCCCCATCTTGTTGCTTTGAGCAACCATATAAGCGGATGGTTGCTACAGGCAAATGATTTCAGGGGAGGGGGCGGTAAAGGAATCGGAAAACCCGCTAGGGTCCTGAGCCATGGCTGCACACACCAACTCCCAGGGCCCCGAGGGCAACTACGACCCCGCGGGCAACACCCAGATGTTCCGTGCCTTCGTGGACGAGGCCGAGACCGCCCGTCCGGCGGCCGCGGCCGCCTCGCACCGGCAGCAGGCAAGCAGGACCGGGCTGTGGCTGGCGGTGGTGGCCGGGCTCGTGGTCGTCATCGGCGCGGTCGCCTGGCTCGCGCTGCGCTGAGCCGAGCCGCGCTGAGCCGAGCCGCGCTGAAGCGAGCTGCAGCGCGCTGAGCTAGCTCCAGGTGGCGGTGACCCGCTGGGTTTCGATGTGCATGCCCAGGGGGACCCGCCAGGACTCCACGCACACCGTGTACGTCTGCGTCTTCACCGACCCGCCCGCTATGGGGGCGGGCAGGGGCTGGGCCGAGGTGATGGTGGCCCAGTCGATCCCGAGCGCGCCGATGATGTGGGTGGAGAAGGTCACCGTGCCCGCACGCGCGGCCGTGCCGCCCGTGTTGGTGAAGGTGACGCCGACGTGTTCGCACCAGCGGTCCGCTGCCGCCGACCTGGCGGGGGTGCCGAGCTGGAGCCGGGCCGGGGTGGCCGCCGGGGGCTTCGCGGGCGGGGGCGTCGGCGTGGCCGCTCCGCCGGAGCCGCCCGTGCCCCCGGGGTTGCCCGAGCCGCCTGCTGCCCCCGGGGCGGGCGGGGTCGTGCCCGGGGTGCCCGCGCCGCCCGAGGTGTTCGCGGAGCCGCCGCCCGAGCCGCTGCCCGAGCCGGAGATACCGCCCGAGCCGGAGCCGCCGCCCGAGCCGGATCCGGGGGCGCTCGCGGAGCCCGTGGGGGCGCCCGGGGTGGCCGTGCCCGCGCCGGAGCCATCGGGCGCCGGGTTTCCCGGCGCGCTGGGCGACGTACTCGTGGACTGGGCGGAGGCGCTCGCGGCCGAAGGGCTGCCCAGGGACTGGTACTCCACCGCGCCCTGGGGGGCCACGGTCTCCCCCGCACCCCGTTCGGGCCCCTGGGCGGCGGCGCCCACGGCGACGTAACCGTCACGTGGCTGACCGCCGCAGCCCGTCAGGGTCACGGCGGTCACGCACACGGCAAGCAGGGTGAGCGGTCCCTTTCGCATCGCGCCAGTTTTCCTGACGGATCGTCAATTGGGAAGCGCCCGCGGCATGGTGACCCGGCTCGCCCGACGGGCCCGGCAACCCGGGCTACTCGCCGATCAGCCCCTGGCGCAGCTGCGCGAGGGTGCGGGTCAGCAGCCGCGAGACGTGCATCTGCGAGATGCCGACCTCCTCGCCGATCTGCGACTGGGTCATGTTGGCGAAGAAGCGCAGCATGATGATCTGCCGCTCCCGGGGCGGGAGTTTGGCGAGCAGCGGCTTGAGCGACTCGCGGTACTCGACGCCTTCGAGCGCGGTGTCCTCGTACCCGAGACGGTCCGCGAGCGAGCCCTCGCCGCCTTCGTCCTCGGGCGAGGGCGAGTCGAGCGAGGAGGCCGTGTAGGCGTTGCCGACGGCGAGGCCGTCGACGACGTCCTCCTCCGAGACGCCGAGGACGGCGGCCAGCTCGGGGACGGTCGGAGAGCGGTCCAGCTTCTGGGCCAGCTCGTCGCTCGCCTTGGTCAGCGCGAGGCGCAGCTCCTGGAGCCGGCGCGGGACGCGGACGGACCAGGAGGTGTCGCGGAAGAAGCGCTTGATCTCGCCCACGACGGTCGGCATCGCGAACGTCGGGAACTCCACGCCGCGTTCGCAGTCGAACCGGTCGATCGCCTTGATCAGGCCGATCGTGCCGACCTGGACGATGTCTTCCATCGGCTCGTTGCGGCTGCGGAAGCGGGCCGCGGCGTAGCGGACCAGCGGCAGGTTCAGCTCGATCAGGGTGTCGCGTACGTACGCCCGGTCGGGACTGTCCGCGTCCAGTGCGGCGAGCCGGTGGAACAGGGAGCGGGAGAGCGAGCGGGTGTCGTTGGGCGCCGGGGGCGCTGGCGGGGCTTCCGTGCGGTCGGACACAGCCGGCGTCTCGCTCTTGATGAGCGTGAGCACCTTGGAGCTGCCCTGTTCTACGGACATGCCACCCCCTTGGGATCGCGGACGGTCGCGGTGGCGCGCCCGTCGGAGGAACGCAGCCTCCACCTGAATACCGGAGGCGGGGCTGCGGCAAACGCGGTTCCAGCAGAATGTCACATGTCGGCAACACGCTGTAGCGCCAAGTCGACATATAACTCCAGCGACAGAAGGGGTCTTACCGACCTTGTCGGTAAAGCGTCCGGAGGCTTTCACCCGTTCCGGTTACGCCTCGATCCTGTTTGCGGACCGCAGTCGCGCGAAGCTCCGCGCGAGCAGCCGGGAGACGTGCATTTGGGACACTCCCAGCTCCGCGCTGATCTGCGACTGTGTCAGGTTGCTGTAGTAGCGCAGCAGCAGGATGCGCTGTTCGCGCTCGGGCAGCTGGACGAGCAGATGGCGGACCAGGTCGCGGTGTTCGACCCCGGTCAGCTCGGGGTCCTCGTAGCCGAGCCGGTCGAGCAGGCCGGGCATCCCGTCGCCCTCCTGGGCGGCTTCTAGGGAGGTCGCGTGGTACGAGCGGCCCGCCTCGATGCAGGACAGCACCTCGTCCTCGCCGATGCGCAGCCGCTCGGCGATCTCGGGGGTCGTGGGCATCCGTCCGTGGAGCGTGGTGAGGTCCTCGGTGGCCGCGTTGACCTGGACCCACAGCTCATGGAGGCGGCGCGGGACGTGGACCGTGCGGACGTTGTCGCGGAAGTACCGCTTGATCTCGCCCACCACGGTCGGCATCGCGAAGGTGGGGAACTGGACCCCGCGCTCCGGATCGAACCGGTCGATCGCGTTGATGAGCCCGATCGTGCCGACCTGGACCACGTCCTCCATCGGCTCGTTGCGGCTGCGGAAGCGGGCGGCCGCGTAACGGACGAGGGGGAGGTTCGCCTCGATGAGGGCCCCCCGGACCCGGCTGTGCTCGCTGGTACCCGGTTCCAGGTCCTTGAGCCGCCCGAAGAGCACCTGGGTCAGGGCCCGGGTGTCGGCGCCCCGGGTGCTCGGCGGGCGCGGGGAGATGGTGACCGGGGCGACGCCGACGGCGGTGCCGGCGGGGGCCGCGGCGGGGGTGATGCCGGGGGTGATGGCGGGGGTGACGCCCACGGCGGTTGCGGCGCCGGCGGCCGACGGTGGATCGTCGTGGGGGTCTTGCTGGGGTGGCACCTGAGGCGCAGTACTGGCCGGCACGGTCACGCCACCCCTTCAGTCAACCAATCAGTCAAAAGCGGTCATAGCATCACAAGACAGGTGCACTGTGTGCAAGCACCGTATATCGCCGTGTTGAGGGCAAGTTGGGCATTCGCCGCGCATTCAGGTGCCATGTGAATCGAACGGGGAACGCGAAAGCCCCCCACCCGTCGGAGTGGGGGGCGGCCGGGACGTCCGGAAGCCGCAGCAGCGTTCGGGTTCAGCGCACCAGTTCGGTCATGAACTGGCCGATGCCCGAGGCGGCGTCCGAGATGCCCTGGAAGCCGATCTGAACAAATTCGGCCGCTTTGACCGGTTGAGTGATGATCACATAGAGCACGAAGACGACGAGTCCGCCCACGACGATCTTCTTGATGTCCACGAGCGGTTTCGGCCTCCCCTGCCGGTCCTTGCAACGACGAGTGAGTCTAACCGGTCAGCTTCGATCACTCACCTGCCCTTTAAGGACCAATGACCCGACTGTCCGGGCCCTTTGCCGCTGCGGAGGGGGTGGCGGGAGGGGCAGGATGGGTGATGCGCCCACCGGTTCTGGCAGGAAATCGGTGGGTGAGGGACAGGACCTCACTGCGGGGTCCGAGCCGCACGCTTCCCCCTGACTGCGGCTCGGGCTGGCAGGTTCCGTCCTCGTCGGGGGAAGTGGCTTGTCCCCCCGATGCCACTTCCCCCGTCCCATGCGCAGAAGGTCCCGACCTCGGTCGGGGCCTTCTGCGCATGGGGCCGTTCCAGGGGTTATTCGATGCCCGTGACCAGGTTGGTCACCGGCGAGACGTTGTTCGTCACGGGCGAGAGCTGGTCCGGAATGGTCATCAGCTGGTTGAGCTGGTTCAGGTCGTTCAGCTTCGCGCCGATCTCCTGGACCGATCCGGGCGTCGCGCCCGCGGGCATGCCGGGGGCGGCGACCGGCAGGTCCGGCAGGGTGATCGGGGCGGCCGAGGCGACGGGGGCGGTGGCGGCGGCGAAGCCCGCGGTGGCGCCCGCGAGGGCCAGGGCGGCGAGCATGCGCTGGGTCTTGGTCATGCCGTGTCAACGGCCGAGCACCCGGCCGGTCACGCACGCCCCGCCGGACACGGCCGGGGCTCACCGGTGCGGAGTACGGCGTCCCGATACGCCGAGAGCCCCGACCCTTGCGGGGCGGGGCTCTCGGATCAGAGCGGTAGCGGTGGGATTTGAACCCACGGACAGCTTGCACCATCACACGCTTTCGAGGCGTGCTCCTTCGGCCGCTCGGACACGCTACCGAGAGAGAGCTTAGCCCAAGGTGGCCCGTGCTCTGAAATCCATGCGCGGCGAGGGCGCCGGCCCGGGATCCGATGTGGAATCCGGCCCGGGATCCGGCCCAGGAGCCGACGAGGGCCCGCCCAGGAGCGGGCGGCGGATCACAGGTTCCGGAAGAAGCCCGTCAGCTGCCGCGCGCACTCCTCGGCGAGCACGCCGGGGATCACCTCGGGCCGGTGGTTGAGCCTCCGGTCCCGTACGAGGTCCCAGAGCGACCCGGCGGCGCCCGCCTTCTCGTCGCTCGCGCCGTAGACGACGCGGGCGATCCGGGACTGTACGAGCGCGCCCGCGCACATCACGCACGGCTCCAGGGTCACCACGAGGGTGCACCCGGGCAGCCGCCATGCGCCGAGCCGCGCGGCGGCCCGGCGAATGGCGACCACCTCGGCGTGCGCCGTGGGGTCGCCGGTCGCCTCGCGTTCGTTGTACCCGGTCGAGAGCACGCTCCCGTCCGGGCCGAGCACGACGGCGCCGACCGGTACGTCACCGGCCGGGACCGCCCGGGCGGCCTCCGACAGCGCCAGGCGCATGGAGGTCCGCCACGGGTCCCGGACGGGATCGGTCCCGGCCTCGGTGCCGACCTCGGAGCCGGAGCCGGAGCCGACTTCGGAGCCGGAGCCGACTTCGGAGCCGGAGCCGGAGCCGGAGCCGAGGCCGATGTCGGGGTCGGGGTCGATGTCGGGATGGGAAGGGGGGTCGGGGGCGGGGTGGTGCGCGGGGCCCACTAGCGAACGGCCTCCAGCACCTCGGTCGCGCCGAGCGATTCGGCGATCTGCGAGAGCGCGTCCCCGTCGAGGTCCAGCAGCTCCTTGTGGCCCACTCCGAGGTCGTCGAGGAGCCGGGGGTCGCCGAGCGGCCCCGCGGGCACCGGCTCCGCGCCGGTCCCCTCCTCGTCGTCCGCGGCGTCGACGTCGTCCTCGGTGGAGGAACCTTGCTCGAATACGGCGACCACGTCCTCTTCACCGTCCTCGGTTCCGTCGAGGTCCAGATCGTCGAGTTCGACTTCCTCCTCGTCGCTGCCGAGCAGCTCGTCGGTGAGCATCGAGCCGTAGGAGCTGCGGGAGGCCGCGGCGGCGTTCGAAACGAAGATGCGCGGGTCCTCCTCCCCGTCCACGCGGACGACGCCGAACCAGGCGTCCTCCTGCTCGATGAGGGCGACCACCGTGTCGTCGTCGACAGCGGTGGAACGGGCGAGATCGATCAGATCGGTCAGCGACTCGACGTTGTCGAGATCCGTGTCGCTCGCTTCCCACCCGTCTTCGGTGCGCGCGAGCAGTGCGGCGAAGTACACCGTGACTCTCCCACTGGTGATAGGCGTGCCGGTTGGAGATCCCCCCGGCCGGAGGTTGGGGTCGAACGGCCGTCGTGCTCGCCGTCGTGCCCCGCCCAATCGGCATCGTGGCAGAAACAGCGGCTTTGCGAGAGGTCTTCCGCGCTGCCGCGTGCCGTGCCGTGTCGCCGGTGGGCTGCTCGGGGGGTGTCCGGGAGCCCGGCCGCGGGCCTGCGCGCGGGGTGCCCGCGGTCGTGCGAGCGGCGTGCGGACGGCGTGTGTGCGGGCGCGGCGGGGCCCGTACGGAGCCCCGGGGACCGGGTACGGGACCCGCTCACCAGCGGAACGTACGCATCCGCATCTGCTGGCGCATCCGGGCCGCGCGGGCACGCCGGGGCTGCACCCGGTCGCGCAGCTCGCGGGCCTCGTTGAGATCGCGCAGGAACTGCGCGCGTCGCGCCCTTCGCTGCGCCGCGCTCTCCGGCGGCTGCGCTACTTCCCGGTCCTCTTCGGTCGGCTGAACGTCGGGCATCGGCCATCACCCCGGCTGGTCCGGTCGTCCTCCTCCGCGTCGCGAAGCAGACCCCCCGCCCATCACCTTCCCCCCGACCCCCGGGTTGATGCCAGTGTGCCGCGGCATTTCGGCAGGTCACACGAGGGAGCCGGGCGGGCGGCCGGCGGAGCGGGCCGCGGGGCCCGTCCGGCCCGCACGGCCCCGGGGCCCGGTCCGCCCGGTTACTGTGGAGTCATGCGGATTCATGTCGTCGACCACCCGCTGGTGGCGCACAAACTCACCACTCTGCGCGACCAGCGCACGGACTCCCCGACCTTCCGGCGGCTCGCCGACGAGCTGGTGACCCTGCTCGCGTACGAGGCCACCCGGGACGTGCGCACGGAGCAGAGCGACATCACCACTCCGGTCGGCCCGACGACGGGCGTCAAGCTCTCGTACCCGCGCCCGCTCGTGGTGCCGATCCTGCGCGCCGGTCTCGGCATGCTCGACGGCATGGTGCGGCTGCTGCCCACCGCCGAGGTCGGCTTCCTGGGCATGGTCCGCAACGAGGAGACCCTGGAGGCCTCCACGTACGCGACGCGCATGCCGGAGGACCTCTCCGGGCGCCAGGTCTACGTCGTCGACCCGATGCTCGCCACCGGCGGCACGCTGGTCGCGGCGATCCAGGAACTGATCAAGCGGGGCGCGGACGACGTCACCGCCGTGGTGCTGCTGGCCGCGCCCGAGGGCGTCGAGGTCATGGAGCGCGAGCTGGCGGGCGCGCCGGTGACGGTCGTGACCGCCGCCGTCGACGAGCGCCTCAACGAGCACGGCTACATCGTGCCGGGCCTGGGCGACGCGGGCGACCGGATGTACGGCTCCGCGGAATAGCGGCGGCGAACGGCTCTGACCGGTCCGTCCCCGAACGGGATTCGGGAACGGACCGGTCCGGACCGGATCAGAACCGGACCGGACCGGATCAGAGATCAGCAGGTTCGGAGATCAGCAGGTCGCGGCGGGCGCGGGCTTGGGGTTGGCCAGGATGGCCAGCGTCCTGTCCGCGTCCTCTTTTTTGGTGAGCTCCTTGAAGGAGTCGCCGAGGATCAGGTCGATGTCCGTGCCCTCGCGGGTGTCGGTCTGCGGGGCGGCGCCGGCCAGCTGGGCGCCGAGTACCGAGAAGGCGGCCTTGTCGGTCTTGGGCGAGCCCAGCAGTATCCCGGGTCCGGTGACCTTCTTGTCGAAGTCGGCGGGGGCGTTGCCGACGTGGCCGATGACGAAGCCGCGCTTCTTCAACTCCTCGCCGACGGCCTTGGCCAGGCCCGCGCGCGGGGTGGCGTTGTAGACGTTGACGGTGATCTGACCGGGCTGGGGCAACGCAGCGACCGGGCTGGCCTTGGCCGCCGGTTCACCGCGGGCACCGCCCGCCGTGTCCTTCTTGGCGGCGGGTTTCGCGCTCGCGACGGTCTTCGCGCAGTCCTTGCCGCCCGCGGCGGTGTGTTTGCCGCCGTCACCTCGGAAGACGTCGATGAGCTGCAGCGCCCCGTAGCCGAGGAGGGCGAGTGCGACGACGGCGCCGAGCGCGGCCAACACGATCCGCCGACGACGCCGAGGACGGCGCATGCGGGGGTAGGCGGCTCCCGTGACGCGGTACTTTCCGCCCATGCCGGGGGGAGTGAGCATGCTCATGGGCGGCAGCGTAGTGCGGCTCGGTGACGATGCCTACTAAATGATCTGTTCATAGGCCAATCCAGACCCGAAAGGCGCAATCCCGGGGATTCCCGGCAGGCGTACGGACCCGGCTCGCCCGGGCCGTGGCGCGTCTCAGCCCATTTCGAGGACGCGCGCGTGCAGCACCTGGCGCTGCTGGAGCGCGGCGCGGACGGCGCGGTGCAGCCCGTCCTCCAGGTAGAGGTCGCCCTGCCACTTCACGACGTGCGCGAAGAGGTCGCCGTAGAAGGTCGAGTCCTCGGCGAGCAGCGTCTCGAGGTCGAGCTGACCCTTGGTCGTCACGAGCTGGTCGAGCCGGACCGGGCGCGGGGCGACGTCCGCCCACTGCCGGGTGGTTTCCCTGCCGTGGTCGGGGTACGGCCGCCCGCTTCCGATGCGCTTGAAGATCACACGGAAAGCCTACCGGTCAAGGGCCTGCGGGCGCAGCCTCGCCTCCAGGGTGCAAAGGTGGCAGACAGTGCTATTTCGGGAGTGATGCATGAGCGAGAGCAGCCACGAGAGCAGCGAAACGGCGGCCGACAAGATCGTCGCCGGGTACGCCTTCACCGGACCGGCACTCGATCTGGGAGCCCTGCTCTGGGACGGGACCTGCCTGCCGGACCACCAGATCCGGATCCCGCTGTCCATGCTCAACCGCCACGGGCTGGTCGCGGGCGCGACCGGCACCGGCAAGACCAAGACGCTCCAGCTGATCGCCGAGCAGCTCTCGGCGAACGGCGTCCCCGTCTTCCTCGCCGACATCAAGGGTGACGTCTCCGGTATCTCGGCTCCCGGCGTGCCGAGCGCGAAGACCGAGGAGCGGGCGAAGGACGTCGCCCAGGACTGGCAGGCCACCGGGCACCCCAGCGAGTTCTACTCGCTGGGCGGCATCGGCCCCGGCATCCCGGTGCGGGCGACCGTGACCAGCTTCGGTCCGGTGCTGATGTCGAAGGTGCTCCAGCTCAACCAGACGCAGGAGCAGTCGCTCGGCCTCATCTTCCATTACGCGGATTCCAAGGGCCTGGAGCTCATCGACCTCAAGGACCTGCGGGCCACCGTCGCCTTCCTCGTCTCCGACCAGGGGAAAGCCGAGCTGAAGGGGATCGGCGGCCTCTCCACGGTCACCGCGGGGGTGATCCTGCGCGCGCTCACGGCGTTCGAGCAGCAGGGTGCCTCGGAGTTCTTCGGCGAGCCCGAATTCGATACCAGTGAATTCCTCCGTACGGCCGCGGACGGCCGCGGCACGGTCTCCGTGCTGGAGCTGCCCGCCGTCCAGGACAAACCGCAGCTCTTCTCCACCTTCCTGATGTGGCTGCTCGCGGACCTCTACACCGACCTCCCGGAGGTCGGCGACCTGGAACGGCCCAAGCTCGTCTTCTTCTTCGACGAGGCGCACCTCCTCTTCAACGGCGCGTCGAAGGCGTTCCTCGATTCGATCACCCAGACCGTCCGGCTCATCCGCTCGAAGGGCGTGGGCATCTTCTTCGTGACCCAGACCCCGAAGGACGTGCCGGCCGATGTCCTGGCCCAGCTCGGCAACCGGGTGCAGCACGCGCTGCGCGCCTTCACGCCGGACGACGCGAAGGCGCTCAAGGCGACGGTGAAGACGTTCCCCCGTTCGGACTACGACCTGGAGGAACTGCTCACCCAGCTGGGCACCGGCGAGGCCGTGATCACCGTGCTCAGCGAGAAGGGCGCGCCGACACCGGTGGCCGCGACCCGGCTGCGCGCGCCGCAGTCGCTGATGGGGCCGGTCGAAGCGGCCGCCCTGGACACGGCGGTCAAGGCCTCGCCGCTGTACTCGCGCTACGCCGAGCCCGTCGACCGCGAGTCGGCGTACGAGAAGATCAGCGCCGAGCAGGCGGCCGCCGAGGCGGCGGCGGAGGCGGCGGCCGCCGAGGCCGCGGCCGAGAAGCAGGCGAAGGAGGCGCAGAAGGCGGCGCGTGGTGCGCCCAAGCCGGACCCCTCGCTGGCCGAACAGGTGGTGGGCAGCGGCCTGTTCCGCTCGCTGGCCCGCTCGATCGGGACCCAGCTGGGCCGCGAGATCTCCCGCTCGGTCTTCGGCACGGCGAAGCGGCGCCGCTAGGGGGTGTCTGACGGATGTGCGTGGGGAAGGAGGGGTGTCCGGTGCGTGCTCTCGGTGCGCCGACCGGAGGCCCGTGTACTGGACGTAC
>NZ_JBEOXE010000065.1:0-42888 GCF_040296485.1 Streptomyces sp. NPDC002138
GTTGCTGTGGTGTCGGCTGGTGTTGAGGTGTCGTATGGGGAGTTGGATGTACGGGCGAATCGTCTGGCCCGGCATCTGATGTCTCTTGGTGTGGGTCGTTCGGATACGAGGGTCACTTGACCGAGACCTGCGAGATGTCGAGGACGCCGGTCCAGTCGCTGATGACGACGCCCTTGACGTCCTTGCCGACGAGGCGCTTGTAGACGGGGTGGAAGAGCGGCACGTCCAGGGCCTGCTCACCGATCTTCCGGTCGAGCGCGCCCCAGCGCTTGCCCGCCGCCGACAGGTCGGTGAGCTTCGCGATCTCGTCGATCTCGGCGTTGACGGCCGGGTCGTTCAGCTGGGCGTGGTTGTAGTTGGAGCCGTTGGTGACGATCTGGCGGCCGTCGAAGATCGGCGCGAGGAAGGGTGCGCCGGACGGCCAGTCGGCGCCCCAGCGGGAGAGGAAGAAGCCGGGGGTGTTCTTGGCGTCCCAGCGCTTCTCGTTGAAGGCGTTGTTCTCCAGGCCTTCGAGCTTGACGGTGATCCCGGCGGCGGCGAGGGCCTGCTGCACGGCGGTGGCGACCTCGGGGCTGGTCTGCCGGTTCTGGGCGGTGGAGTGGGTCAGCGTGATGGTGAGCCCGTCCTTGAAACCGGCTTCGGCCAGCAGCTGCTTGGCCTTGGCCGGGTCGCCGGTCTTCCCCGCCGGGAAGTGGTCGTAGGCGGCGTACCCGAAGGCCTCGCGCTCGGGCAGGAAGGTGGTGGCGGGCTCGGCGAGGGCGGAGCCGCCCGCCGCGTTGATCACGCTGGTGCGGTTGACCGCGTACGCGATGGCCTGGCGCACCTTCGGGTTGTCGAAGGGGGCCACCTTCGGGTTGAAGGCCAGGTAGTTGATGTAGCCGAAGTGGCCGGTGCCGACGCGCGCGGCGAGGCTCTTGTCGGAGCCGATCTGGGCGAGTTCGGCGGGGCCCAGGTTGGTGTCGGTGGTGATGGCGGCCGCGTCGGCGCCCGAGCTGGTGGAGAGCCGCTGGTTGATGACCGCGGCGTCCAGGCCGGAGCGGACGTCTATCGTGTCCGGGTAGGCCTTGCGCTCCTCGTCGGTCTTCGGGTCCCAGTGGTCGTTGCGCTCCAGGACGAGGTGCTCGCCGTCGCCCTCGTTCTTGACCACCTTGTACGGGCCGGAGGAGACCGGGTGCTCCTCGTACGTGACCCCGGTGTCCTTGGCCTTGGGGACGGGCGCGAACTGGGTCTGGGTGGCGACGAAGGGGAACTCGCCCTCGGGCTTGCGCAGCTTGAAGGTGATGGTCTTCGCGTCGGGCACGACGATGGAGTCGAGACCCTTGCCGCCGTCCTTGTACGGGCCCTGGTAGGTGTCCCCGCCGACCAGCCAGTCCCGCAGGTAGGGCGCCCCGCCGGAGAGTTCGGCGGCGAAGGAGCGCTCGATGCCGTACTTGATGTCGGCGGTGGTGATGGGGGTGCCGTCCTCGTACGTCAGCCCGTCCTTGAGCGTGTACGTCCACTCCGTGGCGTCGGCGTTGGCCTTGCCCGTGTCGGTGGCGAGGTCGGGCACCACCTTGGCGCCGGCGGCGCCGTCCTCGCGGTTGCGGGTGGTGAGCGTACGGAAGACCAGCGAGGGGACGTTGCCGCCGCCGGAGGTGTACAGCCGGGCCGGGTCGAAGTCGCTCTGCGGCTCGTTGTTGAGGACGGTCAGCGTGCCGCCCTTCCGCGGCTGCCCGGAGGCGCCGGGCGCGTCGCCGGAACTCTTCCCGTCGCTGCCCTTGGGGCCGCAGGCCGCGGCGCCCCCGGCCAGTACGAGGCTGACGGTGACCGCGGCCAGGCGGCGCGATGTGCGGGAGTGACGGAACATCGGAAAAGGGACCTCTCGGCGTGATGGATCGGACGGAAAAGGCCGCGCGAGGGGCGGCGTCCGGCCGTCCGGCCACCTGGAGAGGGGTCGAAGGGGTCAGGGACATGCGAAGCCGCGCCCGCGGGCGAAGGGAGCCCGGGCGCGGCGGAATGACACGGAAGAAGGCGTCGCGCGCTCAGGCAGGCGTCAGCGACAGAGGATGTCGGCCACGCTGTGCGCGGCCACACCAAGCAGCGCCAGCTCTATGGCGGCGCTCGCGGTCATGGTGTGGTGGTGCGACATGCGGAGAACCATGACCGACCATCGAACAGCTTGTCAATCCGGCCTCCCGCCACCGCCGCACGCCTCCCGTCAACCGGTGGGAAAGACCCAGGGGTTGGGCTTGCAGGAGATGCCGTCGATGTCGAGCGACTTCGTCTGCTGCTGCATGATCGGCGCGAGCGCGCCCGGCGTCCTGCAGCTCACGTGGTCGTGCCCGAGGCGGTGCCCGACCTCGTGGTTGATGAGCATCTGGCGGTAGGCGGTCATCTGGTCCTGGCCGTAGGTCGGCGACCCCTGCGCCCAGCGGAACGCGTTGATCATCACGCGCTCGGTGGAGGCGGAGTCGCAGGACACGTTGTCCTGGGTCGTGTCGAGGCCCGATTTCTCGCACCAGACTCCGGTGGTGCCCGGACTGGCCAGGGTGATGACGAAGTCGGCCTGGCCGCCCGAGGCGACCCGCTCGAAGGTCATCGCGCCGTCGTGCCCCCAGCTGCGCGGGTCGTTCAGGGTGCGCTGGACGGCCTCGGCGAAGAGGTCCGGGTCCAGGCCGAGGCCCTGCTCCACATCGACCCGGTAGCGGACGAGGCGTCCCTTGCCGGGGGCCGGGGCTCCGGTCGTGACGGTGTCGAAGGTGCCGGGGCCCTTGAGGTTCGCGGCGATCGGGTAGACCTCGGCCAGCTTCTGCTCGTACGTCTTGGCCAGCGCGGGCTGACCGGCGCCCAGCGCGGGCGCGTCGGGCGTCGCGCGCCCGTCGGAGCGCGAGGCCGCGGACTGGCCGGGGGCGGCGCGGTCGAGGCCGGTGTCGCCGGCGCTCTGCACGCCGAGGTGCCCGGAGCCGTCGTCACTGGTGACCTGGCCCGCCACGACGACGGCGAGGACGGTGGTGACGGCCGCGGCCGCCACGCCCGTGTACGTACGGACCTTCTTGCTCCGGACCGGGGGCCGCTCCCCCGGCGTCGACCGCGCGCCGCGGCGGGGCGGCGGCACCCGGCGGTGCGAGCCCGTCGAGGTGACGGAAGCGGTCTGGGCGGGGTGCGCGGTTCCGGTGCGCGGCGACGGCAGGGTGACCTGCGGGAATCCGGCGGCCGGGGTGCCGGTCCCGGCGGCCGGCGCCGGCGCGGCGTCGGGGAACACGGCGGCCGCCGTGGCGACGGCCTCCTGGTACGCCGCGGACGCCGGCGCGGGCGCGGGGGCGTGGCCAGGGGCGTAGCCGGAGGCGGGAGCCCCCGCGTAACCGGACGCCGGGGCGGCCGCGTGGCCGGGGGCCGGTGCGGGGTGGCTGCGGGGGGCGGCCCGCCAGTCGCCGTAGGCCCCGCCGGGCTCGTGCAGCTCGGGGTGGCCCGCGCGCGCTCCGGGCGCGGGCTGGTTCACGTACCCCTCGTGGCTGGCGGTGGGCTCGGTCCGGTGCCGTCGGCCGGTGCCCGCCGGGACGCCCGCTCCCGCGGCTTCCGGGTGCCCCGAGGGCTGGTCCGGGCCGCCCGGGTCCGTGTGGACCGGGCGGGGAGGAGCGGAGTCCTTGCGACTATGTCGTCCCACCGGTGCTCAGCCTCTGCCGTCTTTGTCTCGTTCAGCGATCTGCCCGGCGTCGCGCAGCAGGTCCCGGAAGGCCGACGCCACGACCTCGGGGTGCTCCATCATCGCCACGTGCCCGGCCTCGGGCAGGCACAGCAGCCGCGAACCCCGGAAGGAGGCCGCCGCCTTGTGCGCCATGCGGTACGAGACCAGTTGGTCCCTGCCACCGTAGACCAGCAGGGTCGGTGCGAGCACGCGACCGGCCTGGCGCCACAGCCCGTGCTGCCCGCCGAGCGTGTAGGCGTCGACGATTCCGCGCGAGGAGCGGGCGAGCGCTTCCCAGAAGTAGGGGAGCCCCATGCGCCGTTCGGTCTCCTCGACGGCGTACCGGAAGCTTTCGGACGTCACCCGTGAGGGGTCTCCGTAACAGAGCCCTATCACTCCGCGGGTGCGCTGTTCGGCCGTCAGGTCACGGCTGATCCGGGCGAAGAGACCGGCCACCCCGGGCACGGCGAGCAGCGCGGTGGGCACGGCGCTGCGCTGCACCCGCAGCTCGGGCAGGGCGGGCGAGATCAGCGTCAACGTACGCACCAGGTCCGGCCGCACCGCGGCGACCCGGGTGCTGACCGCCCCGCCGAGGGAGTTGCCGACGAGGTGGACGGGTCCGCGCCCCGCGGCGTCGAGGTGGCGGATGACGGCGCGGGCCAGCGCGGTGAGCGAGTAGTCGCGGTTGACGGGGGGCGGGGAGGTCCCGAAGCCCGGGAGGTCGACGGCCTCGACGTCGACCGTGTCCTCCAGCAGCGCCATCAGCTCGGACCAGTTCTGCGAGGAGCCGCCGAGGCCGTGCACGAAGAGGGCGGGCGCGAGACCCTCGCGCACCGGTGGCCGGGAGCGGACCGTCAGGGTCAGACCGGGCAGCGCGGCGGTGCGCAGCTGCTCCCCCTCGGCCACGCGGACGGCCCCCACCAGGGACGACGGCTCGGCGGTGGACCGTACACCTGGCAGCTCGGTCGAAGACATGGGCGCAATGTTACGAGAGGATCACGTCCGGAATCGTGTGTTCGCCGTCACAGACCCGCCCGGAGCCGCATCGCGCCGGACTCCGGACCCTCCTACGCTCGAAGGAGCAGGCACGGGACGGATGGCGCACAGGGGGTAGGAGACAAGGAGAGACGGCACGCGTACGCACGCACGGAAAGACGCCCGGAACGGCGTACGCACGCACGGAGAACGCGACAGAGGGAATGAGGGGAACCACATGACTGTCGACCCTGCTGAACCGGAGACCTTCCAGGACCAGCTGGGAGAGGAACCGGGCCCCGAGGCTCCGGAGGCGGACGCGGCGGAGCAGCGCGCCGAGCTGACCCCGCTCGACGACGATCCGGTCATCGGGGCGGACCTCGGCGAGGCGGCCGACGGGGACGCCGCCGAGCAGGCCCGCGTGGTGACCCTGGACGAGGACGACTACCGCTGACCGGGCCGGCCGCGGGGTGAACGGGCTGACCAGCGGCGCTTGCGGGAGTCCGTACCGCGAGAAAACCCGGTTGGAACCCCCCGGATTCGGTTACCGAAAAGTACGATGGCGGGCGCGGCGCAGTGCGCCGCAGTGTTCCGAGAGAAAGTGGGAGGCGGCGTGACAGCCATCGAGCAGACCGAGGCGGCGCGCCCGCGGGGCACCCGACTGCCGCGCCGAGCCCGACGCAACCAGCTCCTGGGCGCGGCCCAGGAAGTGTTCGTCGCGCAGGGCTACCACGCGGCGGCGATGGACGACATCGCCGAGCGCGCGGGCGTCAGCAAGCCGGTGCTCTACCAGCACTTCCCCGGCAAGCTGGACCTGTACCTGGCCCTGCTGGACCAGCACTGCGAGTCGCTGCTCCTGTCCGTGCGCACCGCGCTGGCGTCGACGACCGACAACAAGCTGCGCGTGGCCGCGACGATGGACGCGTACTTCGCGTACGTCCAGGACGAGGGCGGCGCCTTCCGGCTGGTCTTCGAGTCCGACCTGACCAACGAGCCCTCCGTGCGCGAGCGCGTCGACCGGGTCTCCCTGCAGTGCGCCGAGGCGATCTCGGAGGTCATCGCCGAGGACACCGGCCTGTCGAAGGACGAGTCGATGCTGCTGGCGGTCGGTCTGGGCGGGGTCTCGCAGGTCGTGGCCCGGTACTGGCTGTCCAGCTCCAGCCCGGTCGAGCGGGACACGGCCGTGGGCCTGCTGACCTCGCTGGCCTGGCGCGGTATCGCGGGCTTCCCGCTGCACGGCACCGACGGGCACTGAGCCCCGGCTCCCCCGTCCCCCGGGTCTTCCCCGTCCCGCTCCGTCCCCTCTCCCGCGGCCGGCTCCGGCGCGCTGTTCGCTGCCAGCGTGTCCGGTGTACGCCATTCGCGTCGCGTCCGCGGGCTAGGGTGGGGGCGAGTACGGCGCGGTGATCGCGCGAACCGGATCGTCGGAGGGACAAAGCCGTGGAGGTCAAGATCGGCGTGCAGCACGCACCCCGGGAGATCGTGCTGGAGAGCGGCCTGAGCGCCGACGAGCTCGAGAGCATCGTCGCCGACGCGCTGTCCGGCAAGACGCAGCTGCTCAGCCTCACCGACATCAAGGGCCGCAAGGTTCTGGTGCCGGCCGACCGCCTGTCGTACGTCGACCTGGGCGAGCCCAGCAGCCGCAAGGTGGGCTTCGGCGCGCTCTGAGGGGCGAAGAGAATCGAACGCAGCGGCCCGGTGGTTGACCCCACCGGGCCGTTTCTCTTTGTTCCGCTTCGGGTAGGAGGGCTGTGACCCGGTTTGCCCTGACCTGCGGGAGGGACCTCATCATGCTGCTGGAAGCGCTCGGCTCTGCTCTGCTCGGTCTCGCCTTGTCCGCGGCCGCTCTCAGAACGCTGCCGTCGCGCCTGCCCTCGTCCCGGACCGTGCTGGTCAGCGGGGTTTTGGGGGCACTCTTCGGCTCGTACCTGATGCGCTACGCGCTGGGCCCCGGACACACCACGCCGACGGCGACCTTCCTCGGCGGCCTGCTGGTGTCGGCGGTGGTCCTGTCGCTTCTGCTGCGTCCCGCGGGCCGTCCGAAAAGGTCCTCTCGGCGCCCTCCGTTTTCGGTCCCGACGGGCTGACGAACAGTGCTCGAACGGCCGCCGTCCGCCGGCCGAACGGAACATGACGGTGGCCCCGGAGCGCGATCGCGCCCCGGGGCCACCGTCGTAGGTCACGTACCGTCAGGCCGCGAGGCCGAGGGCCGCCATCCGCTTGGTGTGCGCCTTGGTGATGCGGGTGAACATCTCGCCGACGGCCGCGAGGTCGAAGCCCGCCGCCATTCCGTCGACGCCGCCGACCAGCATGGTGGAGAGCGCGTCGCGCTCGGCGACCACGCGCTGCGCCTGCGAGAGCGCCTCGCCCATCAGGCGGCGGGCCCACAGGGCGAGCCGGCCGCCGCAGCGCGGGTCGGCCTCGATCGCGGCGCGCACCTTCTCGACGGCGAAGCCGCCGTGGCCGGTGTCGTCGAGCACCGCGAGCACCAGGGCGCGGGTGTCGTGGTCCAGGTGGGTGGCGACCTCGCGGTAGAAGTCACTGGCGATCGAGTCGCCGACGTACGCCTTGACCAGGCCCTCCAGCCAGTCCGACGGCGCGGTCTGGCGGTGGAAGTCGTCGACGCCCTTCGCGAAGGGCTCCATGGCGCCGGTCGGCTCGGCGTCGATCTGTGCGAGCCGGTCCCGCAGCCGCTCGAAGTGGTGGAACTCCGCGGACGCCATCTTGGCCAGTTCGGCCTTGTCGTCGAGGGTGGGCGCGAGCTTGGCGTCCTCCGCCAGTCGCTCGAAGGCGGCGAGTTCTCCGTACGCGAGGGCGCCGAGCAGGTCCACGACGGCGGCCCGGTACTGCGGCGAGGCGGAGGCCTCGGACCAGTTCTGGGCGGCGATCCCGGCGTTCGCGCCGGGGCCGTCGGCTTCGGCGGGCGTTGCGTTTTCTACGGTCGACATGCACCGCACAATAGCCCGCTCGGGCCCCCCGGGAACCACGCGGCCGCCGTACCGGAACCCGCCGGGAAACCGGTGGTCCGCGCCGCACGCCGGTGTCGACCTGGTGAATTCACCCGACACAGCTGCGCGATTCCGAGGTACAGTGGTAATGCGCCTGCCGAATACTCGGCGGGCCGTTCAATGAGGATGCCCGGTCGGTGGCCCGATCGGCTCCAACCCCGACCGCCCTCGGCGTGGTGTGTGCGTTCATGCGCATCGCCCACGAGGGGCCCCCTCAGCGGCATGAGCGCTTGAGCGAAGGCCCGTGGTCCCGCGCAGCTTCCGTACACAGCAGTACTGCAAGCCTGGCACGGTACGACCCCCTTCGCCGCCTCGGGCCGCGTCTCACAGAAGAGGCAGCACCCTGACTACGTTCCGAGACCTTGGGATCCTCCCCGAGACGGCCGAAGCCCTTGAGGCCGTCGGCATCGTGTCCCCCTTCCCGATCCAGGAGATGACCCTCCCCGTCGCCCTCACCGGCACGGACGTCATCGGCCAGGCCAAGACCGGTACCGGCAAGACGCTCGGTTTCGGCCTTCCCCTGCTGGAGCGGGTCACCGTCCCCGCGGACGTCGAGGCGGGCCGGGCCAGGCCCGACCAGCTGACCGACGCCCCGCAGGCCCTCGTGGTGGTTCCGACCCGCGAGCTGTGCACCCAGGTGACCAACGACCTGCTGACCGCCGGCAAGGTCCGCAACGTCCGCGTCCTCGCCATATACGGCGGTCGCGCGTACGAGCCCCAGGTCGAGGCGCTCAAGAAGGGCGTCGACATCATCGTCGGCACCCCGGGCCGCCTGCTCGACCTCGCCGGTCAGAAGAAGCTCGACCTGTCGCACGTCCGGGCCCTGGTCCTGGACGAGGCCGACGAGATGCTGGACCTGGGCTTCCTGCCCGACGTCGAGCGGATCATGAGCTACCTGCCGCCCAAGCGTCAGACCATGCTGTTCTCGGCGACCATGCCGGGCGCGGTCATCGGCCTGGCCCGCCGGTACATGACGCAGCCGACGCACATCCGCGCCGTCTCCGAGGACGGTGAGGGCGCGACCGTCGCCAACACCACGCAGCACGTCTTCCGTGCGCACAACATGGACAAGCCGGAGCTCGTCTCCCGCATCCTCCAGGCCGAGGGCCGTGGCCTCGCCATGATCTTCTGCCGCACCAAGCGCACGGCGGCCGACATCGCCGAGCAGCTGGAGAAGCGCGGCTTCGCCTCGGGCGCCGTCCACGGCGACCTCGGCCAGGGCGCCCGCGAGCAGGCGCTGCGCGCCTTCCGCAACGGCAAGGTCGACGTGCTGGTCTGCACCGACGTCGCCGCCCGCGGTATCGACGTCGAGGGCGTGACCCACGTCATCAACTACCAGACGCCGGAGGACGAGAAGACCTTCCTGCACCGCGTGGGCCGCACCGGCCGCGCGGGCAAGAAGGGCATCGCCGTCACCCTGGTCGACTGGGACGACATCCCGCGCTGGCAGCTGATCAACAAGGCGCTGGAGCTGGACTTCCACGACCCGGTCGAGACGTACTCCACGTCTCCGCACCTGTTCGAGGAGATGAACATCCCCGCGGGCACCACGGGCGTGCTGCCGCGCGGCGAGCGCGTGCGGGCCGGCCTGAAGGCCGAGAACCTCGAGGACCTGGGCGAGACCGGCGGCCGCGGTGGCCGTGGCGGTCGCGGCCCGGCCGCCGCCGCCGCTCCGGTGGCCGAGGAGCGCCCCGCGCGCACCCGGACCCCGCGTCAGCGCCGTCGTACCCGTGGCGGTTCCGAGACGGCCGAGGGCGCCGTGGCCGTGGAGACCGTGGCCGTGCCGGCTCCGGTCAGCCCGGTCAGCCCCGTCGTCGAGGCCACCCAGGCCCCGCAGGCACCGGCCGCCGACGAGCCGCGCAGGCCGCGCCGCCGCCGCACCCGCGGCACGGCGCCGGTCGTCACCGAGGCCCCGGCCACCGCGTCGGGCCTGGTCCCGCTCGCGCCGTTCGTCCCGGCCGCGCCGGAGCCCGACTTCCAGATGGCCCCGCTCGTCGAGCCGGCCCCGGTCCGCCGGGCCCGTCCGCCGCGCCAGTCCTCGGCGCCGGTGGCCCGTGCGCCCAGGACGGCCGCCAAGTCGGTCGCCCAGGCCGCCGTGGTCGAGGCCCCCGCGGCCCCGGTCGCCGCGCCCGTCGCCGTCGAGGTCGCCGTGGCCGAGGAGGCCCCGGTCAAGCCGAAGCGCACCCGCACCCGCAAGGTCGCGGTCGCCGTTCCGGCCGCCGAGGCGCTGGAGGCCCCCGCGGCCGCGGTGGTCACCGACGAGGCTCCCGTGAAGCCGAAGCGCACCCGGACCCGCAAGGTCGCCGAGGCCGCTCCGGTCGCCGAGGCCGCCGAGGCCGCCGAGGCCGCCGCCGAGGAGGCTCCGGCCAAGCCGAAGCGCACGCGCACCCGCAAGGCCGCCGCCGCCCCCGAGGCGTAAGGCACCCGCTCCACCCGACGGCCCCGGTCCCCCTTCGCGGGGGGCCGGGGCCGTCGGCATGCCCGGACGCCCGCGAGCCGGGGCCGTCCCGCGCCGCGCCCGGGCGACGCGGCCTACGGGCCGGTAACCTCTGGCCATGAGCAAGCCGCCGCGCCTCACCCTGCCGCCCCACGCCCGCGCCCGGTCCCTGAGCACCGGACGCGGCGACTTCGCCGTCCACGAGGCGGGTGAGCCGGTGCGCGGCACCGCCTTGCTGGTCCCCGGGTTCACCGGGAGCAAGGAGGACTTCATCGGCCTGCTGGAGCCCCTCGCCACGGCCGGGTACCGGGTGGTCGCGGTGGACGGCCGCGGGCAGTACGAGAGCGCCGGCCCCCGCGAGGAGGCCGCCTACACCCTGGCCGAGCTGGGCCGGGACCTGCTGGCCCAGGCGGCCGCCCTGGGCGGCGCCGACCGCCCGGTGCACCTGGTCGGCCATTCCCTGGGCGGGCTGATCGCGCGCGCCGCCGTGCTGCGCGACGCCTCCCCCTTCGCCTCGCTCACCCTGATGAGCAGCGGGCCCGCCGCCATCGACGCGGCGCAGCAGGACCGTACGAAGCTGCTCGTGGCGGCGCTGGAGATGCTGCGGGACGACATGCCTGCCGTGTGGGCGGCCATGCGCGCCCAGGACCCCGAGGACGCGGCGCCGGACGCCCCCGAGCTGGTGGAGTTCCTGCGGGCGCGCTGGCTGGCGACCGTACCGGAGCAGCTCATCGCGACCGGGCGGATCCTGATCTCCGAGCCGGACCGGGTGGCGGAGCTGGCCGCGGTGGAGCTGCCGAAGCTGGTGCTGTCGGGGGCCGTGGACTACGCCTGGCCGGTGCCGTGGCTGGACGGCATGGCCGCGCGGCTGGGGGCCCGGCGGGCGGTGATCGCCGGGACGGAGCACTCCCCGAACGCGGAGGATCCGGGGGCGACGGCCCGTGCCCTGACCGGCTTCTGGGCAGGTTTCGACGCATCAATCCTTAGCGAGTGAAAAAATTTCCTTAGCGTAGGGAATGTTTGCCTCATACACTTCGTTGGAACGTATGCAAGGAGCACACTGACGAAGGGAGAAGCCGATGCGCTTCGAGATTCTGCGCCTGGACGACGTCGACGGAACCGCCGTGGACAGCACCGTCGTGGACGTGGCCTCCGTCAACCGGATCGTGCAGCAGGCCGCCTCTATCGGCCAGCGCATCCTCATCCGGCCGTTCGAGTCCGCGTCCTCCTGACGGCGAACCCCTACGCCGTACCACTGCACAACGCCCCCGCACCGGACCCGGTGCGGGGGCGTTCGCATGAGCGGCGGCGGGCGCCGCGGCCCGTTCAGGCGTTGTGGACGACCTGGAGCACGCCGTTGATGATCTGCTGGACCGCGATCGCGGAGAGCATCATGCCCGCCAGCCGGGTCACGAGTACGACACCGCCGTCCTTGATGACCCGGATGATCACCAGCGAGTAACGCATGGTGATCCACAGCACCACGTGCATCGCGATGATCGCGGACCAGACGGAGACCTGACCGCTGAACCCGTCGGCCTTCTGCACCGCGAGGATCACCGAGACGATCGCACCCGGCCCGGCCAGCAGCGGCATGCCCAGCGGCACCAGGGCGACGTTGACGTCCTTGGTCTGCTTCGGCTCGTCCGTCTTGCCGGTCAGCAGGTCGAGGGCGATCAGCAGGAGCAGCAGACCACCCGCGATCATCAGCGCGGGCACCGAGACGTGCAGGTAGTCGAGGATCTGCTGGCCGCAGATACCGAAGACGGCGATGACGCCGAAGGCGACGCACACCGCCTGCCAGGCCATCCGGCGCTGCACCTTGGCCGCGCGGCCGGAGGTCAGCGCGAGGAAGATCGGCGTGATCCCGGGGGGATCCATGATGACGAAAAGGGTGAGGAAGAGGGAGCCGAAAACGGCAAGATCGAACACAGTGATGCCTTGTGCCTTGCGGGAGAAGAGGGGTGTGAGGGGTGTGAGGACGTACGCGGGAACGTCCGGGGACGGGCTCCGGACGGGGCGCGCGCAGCAGGCGTACGGCGGCGCTTACGCGCCGATGGCGTCGCTTCCGCCCGCGCCGGGCACGGGGAAGGCGCCGGTCGCACGGCGCGTGATCTCGCCGTAGATCTCGGGGTCGGTCGTGCACTCCCCGAGACCGCAGGTCTTGCGGCTGCCGTGGTAGTCGCTGGAACCGGTCGTCAGCAGGCCCAGCTCGCCCGCGAGGCCGCGCAGCCGCGCGCGCGTGGCGGGATCGTGGTCCATGTGGTCGACCTCGACGCCGTCCAGACCGGCGGCCGCCAGCTCGGCTATCGCGCTCTCGGGCACGCACCGGCCCCGCTTGAGGGCGAGCGGGTGCGCGAAGACGGTGACCCCGCCGGCCGCCTTGACCAGCCGGATCGCCTCGAAGGGATCCAGCTCGTGCTTGCCGGCGTACGCCCGGCCGCCGTCGGCCAGCCACTGCGTCGTGAACGCGTCCGAGACGGTGGGCACGACGCCCGCCTCCACCATCGCGGTGGCGATGTGGGGGCGGCCGACCGAGCCGTCGCCCGCGATCCGGGCCACCTGTTCCCAGGTGACGGGGACGCCGAGGTCCTGGAGCTTGCCGACCATCGTCCGCGCGCGCGGGACCCGGTCGTCGCGTACGAGCTCGCGCTCGCGGGACAGCTCGGGCTCGGCCGGGTCGAAGAGGTAGGCCAGCATGTGCATCCCGATGCCGTCGAGGCGGCAGGACAGCTCGGCTCCGGTGACCAGGGTGAGGCCCCGCGGCACCGCCGCGATCGCCTCGGCGTAGCCGCCGACGGTGTCGTGGTCGGTCAGGGCGACGACGTCCAGCCCGGCGGCGGCCGCGTTGCGGACCAGCTCGGCGGGGGTGTCCGTACCGTCGGAGGCCGTGGAGTGGGCGTGCAGGTCGATGCGCACGGCTCTGCTCCAGGGATTCGGGCGGAAGGGGGACACCTCAGGATAACCGGGCTGGAGGACCCGCTCTGGCCAGGGCTTGACAGGGGGCGAGGGCGGAGGAGGGGACGGGACGGGCCGAGGGGTCGGTCAGGTCGCCCCGCTCAGGATCAGGTGGCCCCGCTCAGGATCCGCGGGCTCAGCGCCCCGCAGGGCAGCAGCTCCACCTCGGCGCCCGCGTCGCGCAGGTCGGTCAGCACCAGCTCGTCGTACATCAGCAGCCCGGACTGCTCGGGCCACACCACGGCCCACAGCCACAGCCCGCGCGCCTCGCCCGCGAAGACCGCGCGGTCCTCCGGCGTCCCGGTGACGTGCCACATCGGCGTCGGCCGCCCGGCGGCCACCACCTTGGCGTGCGGCGGGGCCGATACGTTCATGAAGGGGCCCGGGTCGGGGCCGTCGATGCCCGCGTACCGCGCGCCCAGTCCCACTCCCAGCTCCTCCGCGACCAGCAGCAGCTCGCCGATGCCGCCCAGCGGCCCCGGCCCCGAGCACGCCACCGCGGTGGCCCGCCCGCCGCTGCGGTCGTCCCCCGCGGCCGCGACCCCGGTGAACAGCCAGCCGACCGGGAGCGGCCACGGCATCCACACCGGCACTTGCGCACGGTGCACCACGACGCCGAGACCCTCGACGCTGGGCGGGATGACGGGCTGCAAGGGGTGAACGGCGCCGTGCACCGCGCACTGCCAGGAATCCGCGAAAAGACCGGGCGCCCTGACCCGGCCACCGCACTTCGGGCAACTCGGTTCGCCCCTCATACAAAGCCACGCTCCTCCCCGTCCGCCGCCGCGTCAAGGGACGATCACCCGTCCGGATCCGATTCCTACCCCCGGTGGCGGTTCTCAGTCCGAACCGGGCGCCGCGATGCGACGTCTCTCGCGCTGCGGCCGGACGGGGACGCGCGGCTCAGTCGGGCGCCGCGGCTCCGTCGGGCGCCGCCGCTCAGTCGGGCGCCGCCGCTCGGTCCAGCGCCCCGGACGCGGCTCAGTCCAGCGCCACGGAGCCGCGCCGCGGGTCCCGCAGATCCGCGCCGCGCGCGAGCCAGCGCTCCTGCAGGGCCGCGGCCCCGTGCACCCGCTTCCAGGCCGCCTCGTTCGGCGTCATCGGCAGCAGCGGCAGGAACCGCACCGGATCCATCGGCTCGGCCAGCTCCAGATCCTCCACCAGCCCGCCGGGCTCCGCGACGAGCACAGAGCTGAACGGCGCCCCGGGCCACAGCGGTTCACCCACGTCCAGCGAGGCGCCGGGCGACACCACGAGCCCCTCCACCTGCGGGGACGCCCCGAGCACCGCGAGCGGCCGCAGGACCTGGTCGGTGGGGACCACCCCCGCCCGGACCGTCAGGACCAGCTCGGCGCGCGGACCGCGGACCGGATCGGAGACCACCACGGTCGGGTCGCCCATCGGCTGCGCCGACATTCCGAGGGTCGCGTAGCGCACCAGATCGCCGTCGGCGAACCGCAGCACCTCGATGCGGTCGGTACCGAGGAACGTGACGGCGGCGCGGGCGTCGGGCTCACCCAGCGCGGTGCGCAGCCGGGCTTCGACAAGTGCCAGAAGTTCTGCCATGCAGCGAGCATAGAACTCCTATCCCACGGGTAAAGGCAGCTGTTTGACCATCCGTCGGCTGTTACTGTGGACCGCTGGCCGGGGCCACACGCAGAAGCGTGGATGCACGCCCCGGTGACAGGACTTCCCCCACGGGGGACCGGCCGGAGGAGGTGGGGCTGCAATGGATCGAAGTCGATCGTGCAGTACCAACCGCTCTTCCACGGGCGCCTCCCGCTCCCTTTGAGCTGAAGAGCGACGGCAGAAACTTTTCCTCCCGTCCTGCTTCCTTCCGCCTGCCCGCAGGGGCGGAGGGTCTCCCACCCGCGTGGTCCGCAGCCGCGCGAAGGAGCCTGCCATGTCGATGCTGCCCTACCTCCGCGCGGCCGTACGTCCCGCGCTGCGCAGGTCCACCCCGGCCCAGTCCGGCTACGACACCACCCGTGACCACTCCGCGAGCAGCGCGGTCGTCGACTGCGCCGTCTACCGCGGGGGCCACCGGGACCGGGGCCCCGCCTGTCTGACCCCGCGCGAGGCGATGCGCCGGGTGCGGGAGGACGGCGGTTTCGCCTGGATCGGCCTGCACGAGCCGACCGAGGCCGAGTTCGCCGGCATCGCGGCCGCGTTCGGGCTGCACCCGCTGGCCGTGGAGGACGCGGTGCACGCGCACCAGCGCCCGAAGCTGGAGCGCTACGACGACACCCTCTTCACCGTCTTCAAGACCATCCACTACGTCGAGCACGCCCAACTCACGGCCACCAGCGAGGTCGTGGAGACCGGCGAGGTGATGTGTTTCACCGGCCCGGACTTCGTCATCACCGTCCGGCACGGCGGCCAGGGCTCCCTCAAGGGCCTGCGCCACCGGCTCCAGGACGACCCCGAGCTGCTGGCCAAGGGCCCCTCGGCGGTCCTGCACTCGATCGCGGACCACGTGGTGGACGGGTACATCGCGGTGGCCTCGGCGGTGCAGGACGACATCGACGAGGTGGAGAGCGAGGTCTTCGCCGCCCCCGCGAAGGGCAGTCCGCGCGGCACGGACGCGGGCCGGATCTACCAGCTCAAGCGCGAGGTGCTGGAGTTCAAGCGGGCGGTGTCCCCGCTGCTGCGGCCGATGGAGCTGCTCAGCGAGCGGCCGATGCGGCTGGTGGACCCGGACATCCAGAAGTACTTCCGCGACGTGGCCGACCACCTGGCCCGCGTGCACGAGCAGGTCATCGGCTTCGACGAGCTGCTGAATTCGATCCTGCAGGCCAACCTCGCGCAGGCGACGGTCGCGCAGAACGAGGACATGCGCAAGATCACCTCGTGGGCGGCGATCATCGCGGTGCCGACGATGATCTGCGGGGTGTACGGGATGAACTTCGAGAACATGCCGGAGCTGCACTGGCGCTACGGCTACCCGATGGTGATGGCCGCCATCGCGGCCAGCTGCTTCACCATCCACCGGTCCCTGCGCCGCCACGGCTGGCTGTAGGCCGTCTCTTCCGGATCGTGCCCGACCCGCGCCGCCCGCCCTGGATACCCTGTGCGCATGACTCTCAGCACGCTCGACCTGGCCCTCGTCGAGGAGGCCACCAAGAAGTCCGGCCTCATCTGGGTCCGCGGCACCGGGCCCGACCGGGCCCTGTGGCACGCCTGGGTGGACGGCGCGGCCCACGTGCTGGGCGACGGGCCGGGCGAGCAGCCCTTCCCGGGCCTCGCCGACGGCGCCGCCGCTGAGGTGACCGTACGCAGCAAGGACAAGGGCGGCCGGCTGATCGCCTGGACGGCCAGGGTCACCGAGCTGGCGCCGCACGGCGAGCCCTGGGAGGCGGCGGTCGCCGAGCTGAAGGGCAAGCGGCTCAACGCGCCGGACTCGGAGCTGATGACCGAGCGCTGGGCGCGCGAGTGCCGTCTGCTGCGGCTGGAGCCGGTGGCGGCGACGACCGACCTGCCGGGCGGCTCGCTGGCCGCGCGCCCGCTGCCGTCCCCGGCCATCACGCGCGAGCCCGCCCCGGCGGGGCTGCCGAAGCTGCTGCTGAAGCGCAAGAAGGCCCGGGGCGGGAAGGGCTAGCTGTATTGCCCCGGGGCGGGAGGGGATGGCCCGGGGCGGGAAGGACTAGCCCCCGCTGCCCGGGTTCGAGCCCTGGCCGCCGGACGTGCCGGAGGTGGAGTCCCCGTCCTCGTCCGCGCTGCCGCCCTTGCTCGCGCCGGGGCCCGGGCTCTTGCCGCCGGTGCCCGTTCCCTTGGTCGTCGGCAGCTGGGATCCGTAGTCCACCGTCTGGTCCTTGGCCGGCGCGGTCATCGGGAACTGCGCCCCCCACTCCGTCAGCTCCACGCCGCCCGCGCCGCCCGCGCGTTCCATCCGCAGCGGGTACGGGGTGCCCTCCAGGGAGACGGCGAGCTTGCCGCCCTTGCCGCCGTCCGAGGTGATCACGACCGCCCGGGTGGGCCCCACCTTGGTGTAGTCGGCGCCCTTGGCGAGCTTGCCGTCCAGTCCGAGCAGCCCGTCCAGCAGGACGTGCATGTCGGTGAAACCCCGGAACTGCTTGTACGAGGGATCCGCCTCGGGCACCTTCACGAACTTGTCGCCGAGCTTCCCGGCCGCCTCCGACTGCCCCCAGAACGCCGCGTCGGCCTTCAGGTAGAGCGCCTCCCCCACCCTCAGCAGCCGGAAGGTGTGGTCCTTGGACTTCACCTGGCCGGAGCCGCCGTCCGCCTTCAGCTTCATGTCGAGCGTGAAGGACTTGCCGCCGCTGACCAGGGTCCCGGACAGGTGGACCGACGAGGCCGCGGCGGCGGCGCTGCGCGCCTTGGTCCCGATCTTGTCCGCGGACAGTTTGCCGACCCCGTTGGTGCCCTTGTCGGGGTCCTCCCCGCAGCCCGTGGCGGCGATGGCCAGACCCGCGCAGAGGGCCCCGATGGCGGCGGCCCGGCGCAGCCGTGCGGCAGGGAAGGTGGCGGTCACGGGCGGATGCCTCTCGTCGGTCGTCTGCGAGCAGCAGGCAGCGTACCCGCACCCCGTGCGACGCCCCGGCCGGGCGGGGCGCCCCACCAGGGCGCTTTGCGGTGGCACGGGCTAGCCTGAGGGCGGCAGGACTCTTGATCGACGCTCTAGGAGGCGCTCGGATGGTGGCAGGCGCCCCACGGATCTTTGTCTCGCATCTGTCGGGTGTACCCGTCTTCGACCCCAACGGTGACCAGGTCGGCCGCGTCCGCGACCTGGTCGCGATGCTGCGCGTGGGCGGCCGCCCGCCCCGGCTGCTGGGCCTGGTCGTCGAAGTGGTCAGCCGCCGCCGCATCTTCCTGCCGATGACCCGGGTCACCGGCGTGGAGTCCGGGCAGGTCATCACGACCGGCGTGATCAACATGCGGCGCTTCGAGCAGCGGCCCACGGAGCGGCTCGTGCTCGGCGAGCTGCTGGACCGCCGGGTGCGGCTCGTCGCGGACGACGAGGAGGTCACCGTCCTGGACGTGGCCATCCAGCAGCTGCCGGCCCGCCGGGACTGGGAGATCAACCGGATCTTCGTGCGCAAGGGCAAGGCGGGCGCGCTGCGCCGCCGCGGCGAGACGCTGACGGTGGACTGGTCGGGCGTGACCGGCTTCTCCCTGGAGGAGGACGGGCAGGGCGCCGAGAACCTGGTCGCCACCTTCGAGACGATGCGCCCCGCCGACCTGGCGAACGTCCTGCACCACCTGACGCCCAAGCGGCGCGCCGAGGTGGCCAACGCCCTCGACGACGACCGGCTCGCGGACGTGCTGGAGGAGCTGCCCGAGGACGACCAGGTGGAGATCCTCGGCAAGCTCAAGGAGGAGCGCGCCGCCGACGTCCTGGAGGCGATGGACCCGGACGACGCGGCCGACCTGCTCTCCGAGCTGCCCGAGGACGACAAGGAGCGGCTGCTGACCCTGATGCGGCCGGACGACGCGGCCGACGTGCGGCGCCTGCTGTCGTACGAGGAGCGCACGGCGGGCGGTCTGATGACCACCGAACCGATCGTGCTGCGGCCGGACGCCACGGTCGCGGACGCGCTGGCGCGCGTACGCCAGTCGGACCTGTCCCCGGCGCTGGCGGCGCAGGTGTACGTGTGCCGGCCGCCGGACGAGACGCCGACCGGCAAGTACCTGGGCACGGTGCACTTCCAGCGGCTGCTGCGCGATCCGCCGTTCACGCTGGTCAGTTCGCTGGTGGACACGGACCTGCCGCCACTGCGGCCGGACGCCTCGCTGCCGGTCGTGACCAGCTTCCTCGCCGCGTACAACATGGTCGCGGTGCCGGTGGTGGACGAGAGCGGCTCGCTGCTCGGCGCGGTGACGGTGGACGACGTACTGGACCACTTGCTGCCGGACGACTGGCGCGAGACGGACTTCCACTCCGAGGAGGTCTTCCGTGGCCAGTGAGCGCAGGCGCGACCCCGGGCGGGAGCGCCGCCGGGAGCAGATCAGGGAACGCCGCGACCAGGCCAGGGCGCAGGCGCGCGAGCACGGGCGGGAGCACGGGTTGTCGGACCGGCTGGACGAGGTCGCGGGGCGGGTGCGCGCGGAGCGGGCGGACCGGCACGACCGGGCCGAGCGCGAGGCGCGCGAGGGCCGGGCCGAGCGGGTGAAGGCCGGCCAGTCGACGGGGTCGAGCGCGCTGACGCGCTCGCGCGTGCGCCTGGACCTGCCGCGCCCCGCCCGGCGCCGACTGCTCCCCGAGTACGACCCGGAGGCGTTCGGGCGGCTGTCGGAGCGGGTGGCGCGCTTCCTGGGCACGGGCCGGTTCATCGTCTGGATGACCGTCGTCATCATCGCCTGGGTGCTGTGGAACATCTTCGCGCCCGACCCGTGGCGGTTCGACCAGTACCCGTTCATCTTCCTGACCCTGATGCTGTCCCTGCAGGCCTCGTACGCCGCTCCGCTGATCCTGCTCGCGCAGAACCGGCAGGACGACCGCGACCGGGTCAATCTGGAACAGGACCGCAAGCAGAACGAGCGCTCCATCGCGGACACGGAGTACCTCACGCGGGAGATCGCGGCGCTGCGGATGGGCCTCGGCGAGGTCGCGACGCGCGACTGGATCAGGTCGGAGTTCCAGGACCTGATCAAGGAGATGGACGAGCGCAGGCTCTTCTCGGCCGAACGTGACGAAGGCGACCGCTAGGAGCCTTACCTGCGGCATGCTACCGAGCCGTACCATCGGGGCATGGCTACCGACACAAGCTCCGCCGCCGTGCCCGATCAGGACGTGATCCTGGACGCGCTGGCGACGGTGAACGACCCCGAGATCCACCGGCCGATCACCGAACTCGGCATGGTCAAATCGGTGGAGATCGGTGACGGCGGAGCGGTCGCCGTCACCGTCTACCTGACGGTGTCGGGCTGCCCCATGCGCGAGACCATCACCAAGAACGTCACCGAGGCCGTCGAGCGGGTCCCGGGCGTCACCTCGGTCGCCGTCACGCTGGACGTGATGAGCGACGAGCAGCGCAAGGACCTGGCGGCGAACCTGCGCGGCGGCACCGCCGAGCGCGAGGTGCCCTTCGCCCAGCCCGGCTCGCTCACCCGTGTGTACGCGGTCGCCTCCGGCAAGGGCGGCGTCGGCAAGTCCTCCGTCACGGTCAACCTCGCCGCGGCGATGGCGGCCGACGGCCTCAAGGTCGGCGTCGTCGACGCGGACATCTACGGGCACAGCGTGCCGCGCATGCTGGGCGTCGAGGGCAAGCCGACCCAGGTCGAGAACATGATCATGCCGCCGTCCGCGAACGGCGTGAAGGTCATCTCCATCGGCATGTTCACCCCGGGCAACACGCCCGTGGTGTGGCGCGGCCCGATGCTGCACCGCGCGCTCCAGCAGTTCCTCGCGGACGTGTACTGGGGCGACCTGGACGTCCTGCTGCTCGACCTGCCGCCGGGCACCGGTGACATCGCGATCTCGGTGGCGCAGCTGGTGCCCAACGCCGAGATCCTGGTCGTCACCACCCCGCAGCAGGCCGCCGCCGAGGTGGCCGAGCGGGCCGGTTCGATCGCCGTGCAGACCCACCAGAAGATCGTGGGCGTCGTCGAGAACATGTCGGGGATGCCCTGCCCGCACTGTGACGAGATGGTCGACGTGTTCGGCTCGGGCGGCGGCCAGCGGGTCGCCGACGGTCTGACGAAGACCATCGGCTCCACGGTGCCGGTGCTGGGTCAGATCCCGATCGACGTACGGCTGCGCGAGGGCGGCGACGACGGCCGGCCCGTGGTGCTGACCGCGCCCGACTCCCCCGCGGGCGCCGCGCTGCGCTCGATCGCGGGCAAGCTGGGCGGGCGCGCGCGCGGCCTGTCGGGCATGTCCCTGGGCATCACCCCGCGCAACAAGTTCTGAGGCCCGAGGGCTCCACGAGTACGCGAGAAGGGGGGCCCCCCCCCCCCGGGGGCCCCCCTTCTCGCGTGTGCGGGGGCGGGCGGAGCCGCGTACGGTCCCGCGTACGGACCTGTCTACGGACCTACTCGTACGTGCCCAGGTCGCCGATGACGGAGAAGCCGATCCCGTACGCGCTCATCCCCCGTCCGTACGCGCCCAGATGGACGCCCCCCGGGGTGGACCCGGCCAGCACCCAGCCGAACTCGGACTCGCGGTAGTGGAAGGGCGTCGGCTCTCCGTCGACCGGTAGCGAGAGCGTGGACCAGTCCTCGCCGCCGAGGTCGTCGGCCAGCTCCCAGGCGGCTTCGGTCTGCTGGTCCAGCCAGTCGCTGCGCAGGGTGTGGTCCATCTGGCCGGGCCAGCTGAAGGCCAGCAGGCCGGAGCCGGCCAGCCAGGCGGCGGAGGAGACCGAGGTGGCCTCCAGGACGCCGGTGCCGTCGGCGCTGCGGCGCAGCGGGTTGCTCGCGACGGTGACGACCACCGCGAACCGCTCCTTCTCGCCGGTCGCGATCTCGCCGCGGGCCGAGGGCTCGTCGCCGTGGCCGGTGGAGCCGTGCTCGACGGTGCCGTCGGCGGCGGTGCCCACCTGCATGAGCCAGCGGGGGCCGGCGAAGGCCGCGTCCAGCCCGTACCAGGGGAAGGAGGCCCGCAGATAGCCCTCGGCGGCCCGGCGGGCACCCGGGACGGGTGCGGAGGGTGCGGGGGCGCCCTGCGGGGCCTGGGGGGCCTCCGCGGCCTGCGGGGGCTGGGGAGCCCCGGGGGCCTGGGGAGCCTGCGGGGCCTGCGGGGCCGCCTCGGTGGCGGGTTCCGTAGCGGGCTCCGTGGCGGCCGGGACGGGCGCGGTCTGCGCCTCGGCGGGCTGCGCCCCTACCCGGCTACTGCTCGTCGTCTCCATCGGTGCGGCCTCTCGTTCCGTGGGACCCGGAACGGCCCGCCCCCCTCGGGCGTCCTGCGTCCGGACAAATGGAGAGGATAGCCATCCGACCCCGCGACGCCCGGCAGGCCGAGGTCTCAGGCGGGTCAGGTCGCGTCGTGGCAGGTCGGGTCGCGTCGGGTCAGGTCGCGTCTGCGTCGAACGGCGCGCGCTGCTCCGGCGCGGGCGGCACGACGCGCTTCACCAGGTCGGGCTTGACGGACGCGGGCCCGGTGGCGGACTCCGGGGCGGCCGGCTCGGCGCCGGGGGCGGACTCCGGCTCCTTGCTGTTGACGGCGTCCGTGACGTCGTTCAGCTCTTTGCGCAGGTCGAAGCTGGTCCGGATCTCCTTGAGATCCTCGTTCTCGGTCAGCTGCTTGCGGATGAAGGTCTTCGGGTTCAGGTCCTGGAACTCGAAGTCCTTGAACTCCGGTCCGAGTTCGGATCGGATGTCCTGCTTGGCGCTGTCCGAGAACGCGCGGATCTTCCGGATCACGCCGGACACGTCCTGGATCACCTTCGGGAGCTTCTCCGGACCGAAGATGAGGATGGCCAGCACGACGATCGTGACCAGCTCGAGTGCGCCTATGTCGTTGAACACGTTGCCGCTCCTCGGCTTTCATCCTGCGGGCCAGCACCACGGTACCCGGCGCACTCGCCGGGCCGACACCTCACTCCCCGATTACCGCACCGGTCATCCACTGTTCGCCGAACCGAGCACCAGTTCCAGCGTGCGCTCCCTGCCGTCGCGCAGCACCGTGAGGCCGAGCGGATCACCCGGCCGGTGGGCCCTGACCTTGATGATCAGCTCGTCGCCGCCGTGCACCCGCTGGCCGTCCACCTTGATGATCACGTCACCGGACTTGATCCCGGCGCGCTCCGCGGGGCTGCCCGCCGGAACGGCCGGTTTGCCCTCGGTGCCCTTGTCCCCGACCCGGGCTCCGTCGCCCGTGTACCGCATGTCCAGGGTGACGCCGATGACCGGGTGCGTCGCGTGGCCCGTGCGGATGATCTCCTCGGCCACCCGCTTGGCCTGGTTGACGGGGATCGCGAAGCCGAGGCCGATGCTGCCGCTCTGGCGCGCCGGGTCCTTGTCGCTCGCGTCCTGGTCGGCGCCCCGGATGGCGCTGTTGATGCCGATCACCCGGGCCAGGCCGTCGAGCAGCGGGCCGCCGGAGTTGCCGGGGTTGATGGGCGCGTCGGTCTGGAGGGCGTCGACATAGCTGACGTCGCTGCCGTCGCCCTTGTCCCCGCCCGCGGTGATGGGCCGGCCGGTGGCGCTGATGATGCCCGCGGTGACCGTGTTGGAGAGGTCGAAGGGCGCCCCGATGGCCACCACTGGGTCGCCGACCTTGACGTTCTCGGAATTGCCCAGGGCCAGCGGGCGCAGGCCGCGCACCCCGTCGACCTTGACCACGGCCAGGTCGTAGCCGCCGTCGCGGCCGACCACCTGGGCGCCGACGCTCTCGCCGGTGCTGAAGGTGACGGTTATCCGCTGGGCGTCCGCGACCACGTGGTTGTTGGTGAGGATGTGGCCCTGGCCGTCCAGGACGAAGCCGGTACCCGTGCCGTTGCCCGCGCCGCCCGCGACGTGCAGGGTGACCACGCCGGGCAGGGCCGTCGCGGCGATTCCGGCCACGCTCTCGGGGGCGCGGCCCTTGGGCTCCACCGAGGCCTGGGGAAGTTCCATCCGGGTGCTGCTCCGCCGTTCGGCCAGCACCCCGAGCCAGGCGCCGACACCCCCGGCGAGCAGGGCGATGGCCACGCCCACGACCACCAGCTGCCGCATCCGGATCCCGGGCCGGACCGGGCCCGCGTCCTGCACCTGGAGCGGCGCGGTGCTCCACGCGTCGTACCGGGGCGTGTACTCCGGGACGGGAGCGGACCCGGGAGTGGACTCGGGAGCGGACCCGGGAGTGGATCCGGGAGCGGGTACGTCGTCCGGGGGGCCCGCGGTATCCGCGTCGGGCGCCGGTTCCGCGGCGGCCCGGGGGCCCGGCACGCGAAGGTCCTCCGCGCCGGTCCCGGCGGGGCGGCTCCACCACCGCGGAGCCGTCCGCACCGGAGCCGGATCGGTCGGAGGGTGGGTGTCGGACATGGGCGCTCCCCGCGTGCCTCGCGCGCGCCCCGCCGGGCGCACCTGGCGAGGATTCAACCAGGTCGCCCCACGGGGTGGCAGAGGCGGGCGGGGGTGTCGCCCCCGCGCGTGCGCGCGGCCGCGGGCGCCGCGGCCACGGACACCGGCGGGACGCGCCACGACGTGGCGCGGGCGCGTCAGCGCGTCAGGGACACCGGGCGCGGTGACAGGGTCGGCGCCACGGGCGGCAGGGGCGCCGCGTAGGACGCCGAGGGGCTCAGCACCGACAGCAGCTCCGGGCCGAGGGTCGCGCTTCCGGCCGGGGTGCGAGGCCGGTCCCGGATGACCGCGTCCACCACGGACAGGGCGCCGCCGGTGGCACCGGGCTGGGCGGCCGGGGTGACGCTCGCACCGCCCTCACCACGGGCGTTGGGCTCGACCTGGTCCAGGGGCAGGGCGCCGCCGAGCGCGATCGCGGCGAGCGAGACGGCTCCCGCGGCGACGAAGGCGAACCGGCGGCGGGGTCGGCCCACCTCGTGTATCCGGAAGCCCTCGTGCGGGCGGGGGCTCTGGAAGGCGTACCCGAAGGTGGCGAAGGGATCGGTGGCACCGGACCGGACGGAGGCGTCCGGCGGGCCGGACGGCGCGGCGGGACCCTCGGGTCCACCGCCGGGCAGGCCCTGGAGCCGGGCCAGCAGCCCGGCGGAGAGCGGCGGTGGCGCGCTCTCGACGAAGAGGGTCTTCAGCCGGCGCTGGGCATCGGCCTCGGCCTTGCACCGGGCACAGGTCGCCAGATGGGCGAGGACGCGCTCGCGCACGTCATGGCTCAGCTCTCCGTCCACCAGGGCGGCGAGCCGGTCGCCCAGGTGGTGTTCCGCTGCGGACGGACTGACTCCGCTCACTCGGCTCCGCCCTCTCCCCCCACGAACGGGGCACCCGCCGCCACACCCGCCAGCGCACGCTGCTCCGCCCGCGCCTCGGGGGAGCGGTGCTTGAGCGCCTTGCGCAGGTGCGAGCGGCCACGGTGGATCCGGCTGCGGACGGTGCCGAGCTTCACGCCGAGGGTGGCGGCGATCTCCTCGTACGACAGGCCTTCGATGTCGCACAGCACCACGGCGGCGCGGAACTCCGGCGCGAGGGTGTCCAGCGCCTGCTGGACATCGGCGTCGAAGTGCGTGTCGTGGAGCACCTGCTGCGGATTGGGCTCCCGGCTCGGCAGCCGCTCGGCGGCGTCGTCCGCGAGCGCGTCGAAGCGGATCCGCTGCTTGCGGCGCACCATGTCGAGGAAGAGGTTCGTGGTGATCCGGTGCAGCCAGCCCTCGAACGTGCCGGGCGTGTACGTCGACAGCGAACGGAACACGCGGACGAAGACCTCTTGCGTCAGGTCCTCGGCGTCGTGCTGGTTGCCCGTCAGGCGGTACGCCAGCCGGTAGACCCGCGCACTGTGCGTGCTGACGATTTCCTCCCAGGAGGGAGGGGTCCACGCCTGAGTGCCCGCATCGGCGGCAAAGGTCGCGGTGGTTGCGGTGGCAGCGGTGTGGAAACGGTCAGCAGTGTTGATCACGGATTTCGGCTCACCCGCCGACCAGAAGAGACGCCGAAGGACGCCTCCACGATCCACAGGCGCAGCCGCACCTCCCCTGTCGGCTCTGGTGGTGTCCAGTGGAGCCCCTACCATAGCCACCCCTCCCGTCAGCTCTGGATAAGCATTTTTGCAGTAACTTTGCACGGGTCCGAGGTCCTTGACCGCCGATCTGCCCGGCGCCGTCCCCTCTATCCCGCCTCTTCCCCTCACAACGCCCGGTCCCATCTGCGGGTTCCCGACGTCAGCGGATACAGTCACCGTTGCGCCAACTATGGGGACAGGAGAGGGTCATTAGCGGCAACCGGCAGACGAGCTGGGCGTTCGCCGACGCGTTTGTCGCCGAGGACGACGCTCTGCGGTGGGCCCGCGACCGGGCGAGGGAAGCGGGCTTGCGCTCGGTCTCCCCCGGCACCGGGGCCGCGCTGCGCCTGCTGGCCGCCACCGCGGACGCCAAGGCGGTCGCGGAGATCGGCACCGGCACCGGTGTCTCCGGCATCCACCTGCTCCACGGGCTGCGCCCCGACGGAGTGCTGACCACCGTCGACCCCGAGCCCGACCGGCAGGCCTTCGCCCGCCAGGCGTTCCGGGCCGCGGGCTTCGCCGGCAACCGGGCGCGCTTCATCCCCGGGCGCGCCCTGGACGTACTCCCGCGGCTCGCCGACGGCGGATACGACCTGGTCTTCTGCGACGGGGATCCGGCCGAGTCCCTCGACTACCTCGCTGAATCGTTGCGCCTGCTGCGTCCGGGTGGACTCGTGTGTTTCGAGGGAGTCTTCTCGGACGGCCGTACGGTCGACTCGGCGGCCCAGCCGGTGGAGGTGCTGCGGGTGCGCGAGCTGCTGCGCACGGTCCGCGAGAGCCCCGCCCTGGAGTCCGCGCTGCTGCCCGTGGGCGACGGCCTGCTGTGCGCCGTACGGCGCTGAGCCGGGCGGGTCGGCGCTGAGCCGACCGGGTCCGGACACGACACTGCCCCACGCGTGGTGACCACGGGCGGGGCAGCGGCGAACATCAGGAAAAACAGAACTTCGATAACGCGGACGCGTCAGCCGACGACCTTCTTCAGGGCGTCACCGAGGGCGCCGGCCTCGTCCGGGGTCAGCTCGACGACAAGCCGACCGCCGCCTTCAAGCGGAACGCGCATGACAATGCCCCGCCCCTCCTTGGTGACCTCGAGCGGGCCGTCGCCCGTCCGCGGCTTCATGGCCGCCATGCTCGTTCCCCTTCCTGAATCCAGCTCATCGTCAGCCGACGGCCCCATTCAGGCGCCTAGTACCCGGCATCGAACACATTGCTTCCCGCCATTATCCCGCATGTCAGGACCCGATGACCAACATCGGCGGGGAACGCTTGTGCAACGCGCTTGACCAAAACCACTCATTTCGGCGATCCGCCTGCGATACTTCGCCCCCGCCCGGCCCACGGGGCCCCCGGTTTATTTGACGCACATCACATACCGGGGGCCCCGCGCGGTCCGCCATGCTGGGGGCTTCTGCCCGCGACGAAGGGGGACCCCCGCCATGTCAGACAGCGTGCTCTACGAAGTGACCGACGGCCTCGCCACGATCACGATCAACCGCCCGGACGCGATGAACGCGATGAACACCGAGGCGAAGGTCGCGCTGCGGGACGCCGTCCTCGCCGCCGCGGAGGACGCCGCGGTGCGGGCCGTCCTGCTGACGGCGGCGGGCGGCCGGGCCTTCTGCGTCGGCCAGGACCTCAAGGAGCACGTCGAGTTCCTGGCGGCGGACCGCGAGAACGGCTCCACGCTGACGATGAGCACCGTCTCGGAGCACTACAACCCGATCGTGCGGGCGCTCACGACCATGGCGAAGCCGGTGGTGGCCGGGGTGAACGGCGTGGCGGCCGGGGCGGGCTTCGGTTTCGCCCTGGCGGCGGACTTCCGGGTCGTCGCCGACACCGCGTCCTTCAACACCTCCTTCGCGGGGGTCGCCCTGACCGCGGACTCCGGGGTCTCCTGGACCCTGCCGCGGCTGATCGGCCAGTCGCGGGCGGCCGACCTGCTGCTGTTCCCGCGGTCGGTGCCGGCCCGGGAGGCGTACGAGCTGGGCATCGCGAACCGGATCGTCCCGGCGGAGTCGCTGGCCGCCGAGGCCGAGGCGGTGGCGCGGGCGCTGGCCTCCGGGCCCACGGTGGCCTACGCCGCCCTCAAGGAGTCCCTGGCGTACGGGGCCGCGCACGGCCTGGCGGAGACCCTGGAGAAGGAGGACGCCCTCCAGACCCGCGCCGGCGCCTCCACCGACCACGGCATCGCGGTATCCGCCTTCCTGGCCAAGCAGCCCCCGCGCTACGAAGGCCGCTGACCCGGCCGAACCCTCCCGGCCGACGCCGGCCCCAGCAGCCTCGCCGGCGTTCGCGTCGCCCCTCCGGGCCCCCGGCGGGCGAAACTCAGCCCCGCCGGCGATTGAGGCGCCCCCGGAGGGCCCCCGAGCGCAGCGACCCCCACCCGGCTCAGTGCCCGACAGGCTCCCGCCGGGACCAGAGGGGGGTACGAGGCCCGGCAGGTACGGGCCGAGTGCCCTCCGGGGGCGCCTCGAACGCCGGCGAGGCCGATACGGCGGGGTTACGCCCCGGGGGTGCGGGAGACGCAGGTGGAGAGGTGGTCGTTGACCAGGCCGCAGGCTTGCATCAGGGCGTAGGCCGTCGTGGGGCCGACGAAGCGGATGCCGGCCTTCTTCAGGGCCTTGGCCAGCGCCACGGACTCCGGGGTGACCGCGGGAACCTGGGTCGTGCTCACCGGCGCCGCCCCCGGCCGCTCCGGAGCGTAGGACCAGATCAGCTCGTCCAGCTCCCCCGCCCCCCACCCGGCCAGCACCTTCGCATTGGCCAGCGTCGCCGCGATCTTCGCCCGGTTCCGGATGATCCCCGGATCCGCCAGCAGCCGCTCCGCGTCCGCCTCGCCGAACTCCGCGACCTTGGCGATCCGGAAGTCGGCGAAGGCCGCCCGGAACCCCTCCCGCCGCCGCAGGATCGTCAGCCAGGACAGCCCGGACTGGAAGGCCTCCAGGCACAGCCGCTCGTACAGCGCGTCATCCCCGTGGACCGGCCGCCCCCACTCCGTGTCGTGGTAGGCGATGTAGTCCTCCGTGGACAGCGCCCACGGGCACCGCAGCCCCCCGTCCGGCCCCGCGACGGCGGCCCCCGGCGCCGGGGTCACCGGTCGCCCTTGGCGAGGTCCGGCCCGGCCGCGGCCGCCGGGCGGCCCCGCGCCGCCTCCAGCTCCGCGATCCGAGCGTCCCGCTCGGCCAGCTCCGCGCCGAGGCGGGTCAGTACGTCGTCCACCTCGGCCATCCGGTACCCCCGCGGAGCCACCGGCAGCCGCAGCCCGTCGATGTCCGCCCGGACCACCGGCCGGGTCTCCGGCAGCCCGTCGGCCACCAGCTCCGGATCGGCCTCCGGCAGCACCGCCTCGGTGCCGCCGCCGACCACCGCGAGGGTGACCCCGGCGACGACCACGACCAGCGCGATCAGCAAGAACCAGAACACGATCAACTCCCCTGAGAGACTGCGGCCACGGACTCGATCGTGCCATGCCGCGCGCGGCGGTCACGCGCGCACGGCGGTTAAGGTCGCAGACGGGGCGGCGAGGGCCGCCGGAGGAGGAAACACGGGATGCTGCGACTGGGCAGGCGCGAGTTCGACACCCACGAGCCGGTGATCATGGCGATCGTGAACCGGACCCCGGACTCGTTCTACGACCAGGGCGCCACCTTCCGCGACGAGCCCGCGCTCGACCGGGTGGAACAGGCGGTGGCCGAGGGCGCGGCGATCATCGACATCGGCGGGGTCAAGGCGGGCCCCGGCGAGCACGTCGACGCGGTCGAGGAGGCCCGTCGCACGGTGGGCTTCGTGGCCGAGGTGCGCCGCCGCCACCCGGACGTCGTGATCAGCGTGGACACCTGGCGGCACGAGGTCGGCGAGGCCGTCTGCGAGGCCGGGGCCGACCTGCTGAACGACGCGTGGGGCGGGGTGGACCCCCGGCTCGCGGAGGTCGCGGCGCGCCACGGCGCGGGCCTGGTCTGCACGCACGCGGGAGGCGTGGAGCCCCGGACCCGGCCGCACCGCACGGAGTACGACGACGTGGTGGCGGACATCCTGCGAGTGACGGTCGGCCTCGCGGAGCGGGCCGCCGCGCTCGGCGTACCGCGCGAGTCGATCATGATCGACCCGGGCCACGACTTCGGCAAGAACACCCGGCACTCGCTGGAGGCCACCCGCCGCCTCGGCGAGATGGCGGAGACGGGCTGGCCGGTGCTGGTGTCCCTGTCCAACAAGGACTTCGTGGGCGAGACCCTGGACAAGCCGGTCAAGGAGCGGCTGCTGGGCACCCTGGCCACGACGGCCGTCTCGGCCTGGCTGGGCGCGCAGGTCTACCGCGTCCACGAGGTCGCCGAGACCCGGCAGGTCCTGGAGATGGTGGCGTCCATCCAGGGCCACCGCCCGCCCGCCGTGGCCCGCCGGGGCCTGGCCTAGGTCCTGCCGGCCAGGCCTCGCGGGCCCGGGGCTACTTCCCCACTTCCTTCGTCACCAGCGCGATCGCCTCGTCCACGTCGTCCGTGACGTGGAAGAGGTACAGGTCCTTCTCCGAGGCCTTGCCCTGCGCGATGACCGTGTTCTTCAGCCAGTCGATCAGCCCGCTCCAGTACTCCGTGCCGAACAGCACGATCGGGAAGCGGGTGATCTTCTGCGTCTGGACCAGCGTCAGCGCCTCGAACAGCTCGTCCAGCGTGCCCAGGCCGCCCGGCAGGACCACGAAGCCCTGGCTGTACTTGACGAACATCGTCTTGCGGACGAAGAAGTACCGGAAGTTCAGCCCGAGGTCGACGTGCTGGTTGAGCCCCTGCTCGAAGGGCAGCTCGATGCCGAGGCCGACCGAGATCCCGTTGCCCTCGCGGGCGCCCTTGTTGGCCGCTTCCATCGCGCCCGGGCCACCGCCGGTGATGACCGCGAAGCCCGCGTCGACGAGCGCCCGGCCGATGGCCACGCCCGCCTCGTAGTCCGGCGAGCCCACCGGCGTGCGCGCCGAACCGAACACGCTGATCGCGGGCGGCAGCTCCGCCAGCGTGCCGAAGCCCTCGATGAACTCCGACTGGATGCGCAGGACCCGCCAGGGGTCGGTGTGCACCCACTCGGAGGGCCCGGCGGAGTCCAGCAGCCGCTGGTCGGTCGTACTGCCGGCCTGGACCTGGTCGCGCCGTCGCAGTACGGGGCCCAGTTGCTGCTCCGCCGGCTTCCGCCGGCCGCTCTCAGGGTTGCCCATGATGTGCTCCCTCCTGCTGATCGTTCGCATCAGGGTAGGCGCACAAAGGTGACGAGAAGCGGAATTCAGGAGGTCAGCCAGGCGCGGAGTCGTTCCTCGCAGTGCAGGATCGCCTTCGTCTCGACCCGCTCGTCGACCTTGTGGGCCAGCAGCGCGTCTCCCGGGCCGTAGTTGACGGCCGGTACGCCCAGCGCGCTGAAGCGGGACACGTCCGTCCAGCCGAACTTCGGCATGGCCCGGCCGCCGACCGCCGCCATGAAGGCCGCCGCCGCCGGGTGGGACAGACCGGGCAGCGCCCCGCCGGTGCTGTCGTCCACGACGAACTCGGCGATGTCGCAGTCCGCGAAGACCTCGCGGACGTGCGCGAGCGCCTCGGCCTCGCTGCGGTCGGGGGCGTAGCGGAAGTTCACCGTCACCGCGCAGGCGTCGGGGATCACGTTGTTGGCGACGCCGCCCTCGATCCGTACCGCGTTGAGGCCCTCGTGGAACTCCAGGCCGTCGATGACGGGGCGGCGCGGTTCGTACGCCGCCAGCTTCGCCAGGATCGGTCCGGCGGCGTGGATCGCGTTGGACCCCATCCAGCTGCGCGCGGAGTGGGCGCGCTCGCCGGACGTGTGCAGGATCACCCGCAGCGTGCCCTGGCAGCCGCCCTCGACCTCGGCGTTGGAGGGCTCCAGCAGGACCGCGAAGTCGCCGGTCAGCCAGTCCGGGTGGGCCTCGGCGACCTTGCCCAGGCCGTTGAGGTGGGAGGCGACCTCCTCCTGGTCGTAGAAGACGAAGGTGAGGTCCCGGTTGGGCTCGGGCACGGTCGCCGCGATCCGCAGCTGGACGGCGACGCCGGACTTCATGTCGGTGGTGCCGCAGCCCCACAGGACGCCGTTCTCGTCCAGCCGGGACGGGACGTTGTCGGCGATCGGCACGGTGTCGAGGTGCCCCGCGAGGACGACGCGCTCCGCGCGGCCGAACTGCGTGCGGGCCACCACGTTGTTGCCGAAGCGGTCGACGGTGAGGTGCGGGAGACGGCGCAGCGCGAGCTCCACGAGGTCGGCGAGCACCTTCTCGTCACCGCTCACGGAAGGGATGTCGACGAGCCGGGCGGTCAGCTCGGCGGCGTCCAGGGTGAGGTCCAGCTCGGATTCGGACATGACTCCGACCCTAATACGCCGTCCCGGCCGCGAGGCCGGAGCGTCCGGCCGATGGACGCGTCGAGTGGCTCAAGTACGGTGGGCCGCGTGTCCGAGACTCACACGAACGCTCCCCGACCGCGCCGTCGTCGCCGCCCGTACCGGCTGGCCGCGGCGTTGCTCGTGCTGCTCGGGCTCGCCGGCTACTACATCGTCCAGAACGAGTCGACGGGCGGCGACGGCGCTCCGCACTGCACCGTGGTGGCGGGGCCGGGCGGCGGCGCGGGCGGCTCGTACTCGATGAACCTCGAACAGGCCCGGTACGCCTCGACGATCGCGGCGGTCGGCTCGTCCAAGAAGATGTCGGAGCGGGCGGTGACGATCGCGATGGCCACCGCCATGCAGGAGTCGGCCCTGCGCAACCTCGACCACGGCGACCGGGATTCGCTGGGCCTCTTCCAGCAGCGGCCCTCGCAGGGCTGGGGCACTCCGGCGCAGATCATGGACCCGGTCTACTCGGCCGGGATCTTCTACGACCGTCTCCTCGAGGACGCGCCGAACTACGAGACCATGCCGCTGACGGAGGCCGCGCAGGAAGTGCAGCGCAGCGGCTTCCCGGAGGCGTACGCGAAGCACGAACCGGACGCGATCCTCCTCGCGGCGGCCTTCACGGGGCGCGCCCCCGGGGCCCTGTCCTGCAGCGGTCCGCTGCCGCGGGAGACGGGGGACGCGGAGCGGGTCAAGGCGGAGCTGGTGAAGGTGTTCGGGACCGGGCTGGCGCCGAAGGCGGGTCCGCCCGCCTCCCCGGCGAGGACGGCCGCGGCGCCCCCCGACGCCTCCGAGGTCACGCTGTCGGTCACGGGCAAGGACCGACGGGTTCCGGCCGATCTGCGGCGCGGCTGGGAGCTGGCGAACTGGACGGTCGCGCACGCGGCCGAGCTGGGCGTCCAGCGGGTCTCGTACGACGGCAAGGCGTGGATCGCGGGCAAGAACAAGGGTCGGTGGATCGACAAGGCGCCGGGCACGTCCGGTGACGGCGACGCCCGCAACGCGGGCCCGGACGACGTACGGATCTTCGTCGCCCCGCTGAACCGCTGAACCGCTGACCGGCCGGGCGGCCGACCCGCTGCCCCGCTGACCTGCTGAACCGTTCAGCCCGGCGGCCGAACCAGCCCGGTCACGCGTACGGGGCGTCACCCGTCCGGGGCCGGCGCGACGCGGCGCACGCCGGTGCGCGGCAGGGGCAGAACACCAGCTCACCGCGCGTCCGGTGCGCTTGTCACCGAAGCCGATAAAACGACGCGTTACCAAGGCTTTACCCACCGGCTCCGCAACTCCGAGGGGCCCTGGGCGAGTTGTGCACGGCGTACTCAGCCAGCACGACGACGCTTAGGAGCACCATGTCCCTCCCCCTGACCCGCCGGATCGCCCGTGCCGCACTGCTGCTCGCAGCCGGAGCGGCGCCCGTGGTCGGCGCGGCCGGCTCGGCGAGCGCCGTGGGCCCGGAGTCCGCACCCCAGCTGGGTTCGCTCACCGCCCTGGACAGCGCGAGCCTCGGACACGCCGTGAACAACACCGCCCGGCAGGGCGCCGACATGGCCGGGACCACCGGCGGCAAGGCCGTGGGCTCCGCCCTCCCGGCCGTCGGCGCGGTGGGCGGCCACGCGGCCGCCCAGGGCATCCCGACCGCCCACGAGAGCGCGACCGGCCTGGCCGGTGCGGCGGGCACCGTGGCCGGTGACACCGCCGGCGCCGCCGGCAAGAGCGGCCTGCCGACGGACGGGCTCACCGGGAACCTGATGGGCGGCCTCCCGGTCGCCGGTACCCCGGTCGCGGGCGCGCTGCCCGCCGCCCCCCTGCCCGCCGAGGCGGCGCCCGCCGCCTCCGCCCTGCCCACGTCCGCCCTGCCGACCGACGGGGTCCCCGGGGCCGCCGCCCTCGGCCCCGTCCAGTCCCTGCCGCTCGGCTCGCTCCCCCTGGGCGGCTGACGCCCGTACGCGGGGTCCGTACGCGGGGTCCGTACGCGGGCCGGTGCGTGGGACACCTGAACGCCCGAAGGGGCCGGGAGCGCGAACTCCCGGCCCCTTCGGGCGTGTCCGGCGGCCGCGCGGCCGCGGCCGGCTCAGCCGAGGCGCTTGACCGCCGCCGCGACCCGCTCGTCCGTCGCCGTGAAGGCGACCCGGACGAAGTCCGCGCCCGCCTCGCCGTAGAAGTCCCCGGGGCAGACCAGGATGCCGAGCCCGGCGAGGTACGCGACCGTCTCCCAGCAGGGCTCGTCCCGGGTCGCCCACAGGTACAGGCTGGCCTCGCTGTGCTCGATCCGGAAGCCGTGGCCCTCCAGGGCCGTGCGCAGCGCCGCGCGGCGCACGGCGTAGCGCTCCCGCTGCTCCGCCACGTGCGCGTCGTCGCCCAGCGCGGCCGCGGCCGCCGCCTGCACCGGCGCGGGGGTCATCATGCCGCCGTGCTTGCGGATCTCCAGCAGTTCGGCGAGGACCTCGGCGTCACCGGCGGCGAAGGCCGCCCGGTAGCCCGCCAGGTTGGAGCGCTTGGAGAGGGAGTGGACGGCCACCAGGCCCTCGTACGAGCCGCCGCACACGTCGTCGTGCAGCACGGAGACCGGCTCGGCGTCCCAGCCCAGCTCCAGGTAGCACTCGTCGCTGAAGACCAGGATCCCGTGCTCGCGCGCCCAGGCCACGATCCGGATCAGGTCTTCCTTGGGGATGACCTTCCCGGTCGGGTTGGACGGGGAGTTCAGCCACAGCAGCTTCAGCCCGGCCGGGTCCAGCTCGGTGGGGTCGTCGTAGACCACCGGCTCGGCGCCGCACAGCCGCGCGCCGACCTCGTACGTCGGGTACGCGAGCCGCGGGTAGGCGACCTTGTCGCCCGCGCCCAGACCCAGCTGGGTCGGCAGCCAGGCCACGAGCTCCTTGGAGCCGACCACCGGCAGCACGTTGCGGTGTCCGGCGTCGCTCGCGCCGAGGCGGCCCCGCACCCAGCCCGTGATCGCGTCGCGGTACGCGGCCGTGCCCCACACCGTCGGATAGCCCGGGGAGTCCGCCGCCGCCACCAGGGCGCGCTGGATCAGTTCCGGCACCGGGTCCACGGGGGTCCCGACGGACAGGTCGACGATGCCGTCCGCGTGGGCGGAGGCGGTTGCCTTGTACGGCTCCAGCTTGTCCCAGGGGAAGGCGGGAAGACGAGCGGATACTGCGGCCACGGTGGTCTCTGCTCTCTCTCTGCGTGCTCGGCGTACCGGTGTGCGCCAGTGACGTACCGGATTCGGAAAACACCTCGGTCCCGTGCGGCGGGTTCGCCGTACGGGACCGAGGGACGCGCGCGCCGTAAGACTGCGCCTAAGGCGGTCAGTGCTCGCCGTTCATGGGCGGCAGCGCGGCGATGAAGGCGTGGTCGCGCTCGATCAGGCCGAGCTTGGAGGCGCCACCGGGCGAACCGAGTTCGTCGAAGAACTCGACGTTCGCCTTGTAGTAGTCCTTCCACTCTTCCGGAGTGTCGTCCTCGTAGAAGATGGCCTCGACCGGGCACACCGGCTCACACGCGCCACAGTCGACGCACTCGTCCGGGTGGATGTACAAGGACCGCTGGCCCTCGTAGATGCAGTCGACGGGGCACTCTTCGATGCATGCCTTGTCCTTGACGTCGACACAAGGCTCCGCGATGACGTAGGTCACGCTCTCGTTCCTCCTCGGTAGGGCTTTCCATATCGCGCGGGAGCGCGGCGTCGTCGATGCCCGCATCTAGTATCTCCGTTCCCGGGCACGATCCGAACAGGAGGGGCGGAGACAGCTGTGGAAATCACTGCCGGCGCACTGATGGAAATCCGTATCACCCAGGCTGACGTGGGCAAACGGGTATCTGTACGACGGGTGGAGACTGCCTCGGGCCGGTCTGTCAGGTTCACGGACACCCTGGGGGTGCTCACATCCTGGACCGACGGTGTGCTGCTGATCACACAAAAGAACGGCGAGAGCGTCCGCATCGCGGAATCCTCGCTGGTCGCGGGCAAGGTGGTGCCTCCCGCCCCGGCCCGCCGCAGGGGTCCCGCGGCCACTTTCGAGGAGCTGACCCGGGCCGGTGCGCGGGCCTGGCAGCCGCTGGAGAGCGAGGCGCTGGGCGAGTGGACGCTGCGGGCGGCCGCCGGATTCACCCGGCGGGCCAACTCGGCGCTGCCGCTCGGCGAGCCGGGCGTGCCGGTGGAGGAAGCACTCGCGCGAGTGACGGCCTGGTACGCGCGGCGCGGACTTCCGGCGTACGTCCAGGCCGCGACGGGCGCCCTCGGCACCCAGGAACTCCTCTGCGCGGACCTGGAACGGCTCGGCTGGACCCGTGAGGTCTCGGCGGAGGTGCGGATCGGCTCGCTGGCACCGGTCGGCGACCTGGACGCGGACGTCTCGGGCGTCGAGCTGACCCGGGAGTGCGACGAGGAGTGGCTGGAGCGGTACGGGCGTACGGGCGCGCTGGCCCCGGTCGCCCGGCAGGTGCTGTCGGCGGGCCCGTCGGTGTGGTTCGCGAAGGTGGCGGGCCGGGCGATCGGACGGTGCGTGGTCGACGGCCGGTGGGCCGGGTTCGCGGCGGTGGAGGTCGATCCCGCGCACCGGCGGGGCGGGCTGGCCACGGCCGTGATGACGGCGCTGGCCCGGCGCGCGCTGGAGGAGGGCGCGTCGGCGGCGTGGCTGCAGGTGGAGAGCGACAACGCCGGGGCGCTGGCGCTGTACGACCGGCTGGGCTTCGCGGCGCACCACGCCTACCACCACTTCCGGGCAGCCTGATGGGTTTCCGCGAGGAGTTCGCGGCGGAGGCGCGGGCGGAGCGGCCCGACCTCGCGCTGCTGTGCCTGTACCTGGCGGCCGAGGCGGATCCCGCGCTGGATCAGCGGGCCGTCGACGACGCGCAGATCGAGCTGGACCGGCTGGCCGGGATGCTGCCGTACGGGCTGCGCGGGGCGCGGGCCTGGGCTTCGGCGGTGACGGAGCTGATGGGCGGCCGGATGGCGTTCCACGGGACCCCGGCCGATTACGACCGGCTGTCGTCCTCGCTGCTGCACGAGGTGCTGCGGCGGCGGCGCGGGCTGCCGATCCTGCTGTCGGTGGTGTGGCTGGAGGTGGCCCGGCGGGCCGGTGCGCCGGTGTACGGGCTCGCCCTGCCGGGGCACTTCGTGGTCGGCTTCGGGGATCCCGAGGAGGGGGTCGTGGTGGATCCCTTCGCGAGCGGGGCGTCGCTGGGGGCCGGGCCCGCGGAGCTGGCGGAGGGGCCGCGGCTGGCGGCCCGGACGCTGGACATCGTCCTGCGTGTGCTGAACAACATCCGCGCCTGGGCCGCGACCCGGCCCGAGCAGTCCGGGGTGGCGCTGTGGGCGCTGGACCTGGCGCTGCTGCTGCCCTCCCATCCCGCGGCGCTGCGGTACGAGCGGGCGCGGCTGCTGGTGGAGCGGGGCTCCTACACGGAGGGTGCGGGGGAGCTGGAGGAGTACGCGGTGGTCGTGGACGCGATGGACAAGGAAGCCGCCACCCACATCCGCGCGGAAGCCCGAGCCGCCCGAGCCCGCCTGAACTGACCCCGCCCGTCGCATGAGGGCCGCCATACCCGGCCCGCCAAATCCAGCCCGCCAAATCCAGCCCGCCCGGCGATTGAGGGCCCGCCGGAGGCGACAACGAGCCGCAGACAGGCACGCACAGACTGCCTCCGGCGGCGCCTCAAACGCCGGCGAGGCTGAATTTGCCCCCTACCCGGCAACGAGGCTGAATTTGCCCCCACCCGGCAGCGAGGCCAGGCTGGCCCGCCAAATCCAGCCCGCCCGGCGATTGAGGGCCCGCCGGAGGCGACAACGAGCCGCAGACAGGCACGCGCGCCTCAACGCCGGCGAGGCTGGGATTGCGCCCCGGCGGCGGAGCCGGGCCAAGGTCTACAGCCAGCCCTTTTCGCGGGCTATGCGGGCCGCTTCCTGGCGGTTGCGCGCCGCCAGTTTCTGGATCGACGTCGAGAGGTAGTTGCGTACCGTCCCCTGGGACAGATGCAGCCGAGCCGCCAGCTCCGCATTGGTCGCACCCCCCTCGGCCGCCCGCAGAACCTCCCGCTCGCGGTCCGTCAGCGGATTCGCCCCCTCCGCCAGGGCCGCCGCGGCGAGCGTGGGGTCGATGACCCGGTCCCCCGCGAGCACCTTGCGCACCGCATCGGCCAGCTGCGCGGCGGGCGCGTCCTTGACCAGGAAGGCCGAGGCCCCCGCCTCCATCGCCCCGCGCAGGTAGCCGGGACGCCCGAAGGTGGTCAGGATCACGATCTTCAGGCCGGGCACCGCGTCCCGCAGGAGCGCCGCCGCCTGGATGCCCGTCAGGCCGGGCATCTCGATGTCCAGCAGGGCCACGTTCACGTCGTGCGCCCGCGCCGCGGCCAACACCTCGTCCCCGCGCGCGACTTGCGCGATGACCTCGATGTCCGGCTCCAGACCGAGCAGCGCCGCGAGCGCCTCGCGCACCATCGACTGGTCTTCGGCGAGCAGGATCCGGATCGGGGCTGGGGTCATGACGGCGATCCTAGGGGGACCCGCGCGGTCAGCCTGAACCCGCGGTTCCCGGTCGGGGACACGGGACCCGCCGTCAGGGTGCCGTCCACCCCCTCCAGCCGTTCGGTCAGCCCCGTCAGGCCGTTGCCGGGCACGCCGGAGCCGCCCTTGCCGTCGTCCGTCACGGTCAGCTCCAGCACCGGCCCGGCCAGGGTCTGGCGCACGGTCAGCCGCACGGTGCACCGCGTGGCCCCGCTGTGCCGGACCACGTTGGTGACGGCCTCGCGCAGCGCGTAGGCCAGCGCGGACTCGGTCTCCTCCGGCAGCTCCTCCTCCGGCTCGGCGGCCGGCAGGTCGGCGGCCACCCCAGCCGCCGTGAGCGCGGTCCGGGCCCCGGCGAGTTCGCCGGGCAGGGTGGGCCGCCGGTAGCCGCTCACCGCTTCCCGCACGTCGGTCAGCGCCTGCCGGCTGACCTGCTCGATGTCGGCGATCTGCTGGGCGGCCCGGTCCGGGTGCTCCGGGAGCATCCGCCCGGCCAGCTCGCTCTTGAGCGTGATCAGGGAGAGCGAGTGCCCGAGCAGGTCGTGCAGGTCGCGGGCCATCCGCAGGCGCTCCTCGTTGGCCGCGAGCTGCGCCACCGTGGCCCGCGCCTCGCGCAGTTCGACGGTGGTGGCGATCATCTGCCGGATGCCGACCATCGCGAAGCCGCCGAGGAAGGCGGGTACGAGGAGCCCCGCCAGGTAGTCGCCGCCCTGTTCCACGGCCGTCGCGGTCAGCGCGAGCAGCGCGGTGGCGCCGGGCACGGCCCAGCGCGAGAGCCGCCCGGGCAGCGCGGCCCCGGCGGAGACCGACACGTACACGAAGAGGACCAGCCACTCCCGCCCCATGCACAGGCACAGGAGGGCCGCCATCGAGGACATGACGGCGAGCGAGATCAGCACCCGCCGCTGCTCGAACTGCCGGACGGTGCGGAAGACCAGGGTCAGGTACCAGCCCACGAAGACGGCCAGGCCCAGGGAGGCGAAGACCACCGCGAGGGTGCTGTGGCCGCCGCTGACCAGGTCGGTCACCGGGGCGCTGAAGTAGAAGAGCCAGATGCCGATCCAGAGGGACTTCACGACCGCCTGGCGCCGGTTCTCGGGAGGCAGGCCGATGCGGGCGAGACCGTCGCTCTGCAGCTGAGCGACGGCCGGGCTCGTCTTCGTGCGTGTCATGCTCACGCCTTCAGTGTGTCCTTGCGGTAGAGCCATGCGGCACCGCCCGCGAAGAGTACGAAGTACACGGCGAGGATCGCCACGTCCTTGAGGTGCGGCGCGCCGCCCAGTTCGATGGCCTGGCCGAGACCGGCGTAGGCGTGGGTGGGAAGCCACTGGGTGATGTTCTGGAGCCACTGGGGGTAGACCGAGGTGGGCATCCACAGGCCGCCGAGGATCGACAGGGCGAAGTAGATGATCATCACGATGGGGCGCGCGGCGTCGCCGCTGACCAGGTAGCCGATGGCCACGCCGAGCGCGGCGAAGACGAGGCTGCCGGCCCAGATGGACCCGGTGAGGGCGAGCCACTGCCAGGCCTCGAACCGTACGCCCTTGAGGATCGCGGCGACCAGGAAGACGACCACGATCGCGGGGAGGGAGAGGATCGCGGCGCTGGAGATCTTGCCGAGGACGTAGCCGTGCCCGGGAAGTGCGGTCAGCCGCAGCTGGCGGACCCAGCCCTTCTCCCGCTCCTTGGCGATCATCTCGCTCTGGCCCACCAGGACGGCGGTCAGGGCGCCGAAGGAGGCCATCGCCACCATGTAGAAGGCGGGCATCGTCAGGTCGGTGCCGAAGACCTTGGTGGTGCCGCTCTGCGTGCCGCCGATCATCAGGAAGAGGGCCGCGGGGTAGATCACGGTGAAGAACAGGTACTTCTTGTTGCGCAGGGCCCGGACGATCTCGAGCTTGACGAGGGTCTTCATGATGCGGCGGCCTCCTCGGCCTCGGTGAGGGCGATGAATGCCTGCTCCAGGCCCAGCCCGGCGACCTCGAGGTTGCGCGGGTAGAGGCCCAGGCCGTAGACGGCGTGCACGGTGGCGTCGGCGTCGCGCGACTGGAGCTTGACGGTGGAGCCGTGGACGTCGAGCCGGGTCACGAACGGCAGCTCGCGCAGCCGCGCCTCCTCGAAGGGCTCGGTGAGGTCGAAGGAGACCTTGCGCGCGCCGGCCTTGGCCTTGATCTCGGCGGCGGAGCCGTCGGCGAGGATCCGGCCGCGGTGGAGGACGATGACGCGGTCGGCGATCGCGTCGGCCTCCTCCAGGTAGTGGGTGGCGAAGAGGACCGTACGTCCCTGGTCGGCCTGTTCGCGCATGGTCGCCCAGAAGCTCTGGCGGGCGGTGACGTCCATGCCGGTGGTCGGCTCGTCGAGGACGATCAGGTCGTTGGCCCCGGCCGTGGCGAGGGCGAAGCGGACCCGCTGCTCCTGCCCGCCGGAGAGCTTGTTGACCTTGCGGTCGGCGATCGGGGTGACGCCCGCCCGGGTCATCACCTCCTCGACCGGGTAGGCCCGGGGGTGCAGGGCGCAGCCGAGGGTGATCAGCTCGCGGACGGTGACCTCCTCCATCAGGCCGCCGCTCTGGAGCATGGCGCCCACCCGGCCTGCCGCGATGGCCTGCCCGGGGGTGCCGCCGAAGACCTTGACCGAGCCGGTGTCCGCCGGGCGCAGGCCCAGGAGGAGATCGAGGGTGGAGGACTTGCCGGCCCCGTTCGGGCCCAGCAGTGCGACGGTCTCGCCCGGGTGCAGCTCCAGCGAGAGGCCGTCGACCGCGCGGACCGCGCCGTAGCTCTTGGTCACGTTCTCGAAGCTCACCACGGTGGTCCCGGTGGTCTTCGCAGTGGTCGTCGTCATGGGTCGAGAATCCCCCGGGCGGGGGTGCCCGCGGCAGTGTCCCGCGTCGTGGGTGCGAGCTGACAGATGTCATGCGCCGGGCATGACAGGGGACGGCGGAGCCCCTGCCCGGATATCCGGACAGGGGCTCTGACCTGCTGGTTTCAATCCGCCATGGGGCGAAGGGATCAGCTGGGGTTGGTGTCGATCGTGGCGGTCCGCTCGGCCGGGGTCTTGCCGAGCAGCGCCTTGCGGAGGGCGCCGACGATGTCCTGCGGGGTGACGGCGGTCTTCTCGCCGTTGCCGCGGAGGATCAGGACGCCGTCGAAGTTGTTCCCGGTCAGTTCCTTGATCGCATCGAGGTCGTACTTGTCGACCAGCTTGCCGCTGACGACCGTCATGCTGAGGATCTTTGGCAGCGACCTGGCGGGGCCGTAGAGGATCGACTTGCCCCCCGCCTTGATGGTGACGTTCCCGGACATCGCGGGTTCGGCGAACTCCTTCATCGCCCGGTCCAGTTCGGCCTTGTCGACGACCGGCGCCCGTTCGGCGGTCGGCAGCTCGACGGGGGCGGCCTTGCCGCTGGCGATCTGGGTGCGGTACGCCGCGACCACCTTGGTGACGGAGGCGTCCACGTTCAGGGTGGTGCCCGCCTTGCCGGGGACCGCCACGACCTTGTTCGGCTCGAACTTGATCGTGCCCTCGGCGGCGGACCCGGCGGTGCCCGCCAGCTCCTCCAGCGCGGCCTGGAGCTTCTCCTCGTCGACCGGCATGACCGGTTCGGCCACCCGCTGCTGTCCCAGCAGCGAGCCGATGACGGTGACGGGGTTGTAGTCACTGCCCGCGGCGTTGCGCACGGTGGTCTGGGCGTCGAGGGTCAGGCCGGCCTTCTCGGGCTTGAGCTCGACCTGCTTGCCGCCCACGGTGAGCTTGACCGGGGCGTTGGCCCGGGGTCCGAAGGTGCTCTGGAGCTTGGCCACGGCGTCTTCGCGGCTGCCGGTGATGTCCACGCCGAGGACGGTCGTGCCCTTGGGTACGTCGGAGTGGTTGAGCAGCAGCCCGGCGCCGTAGGCGATGCCGACGACGGCGAAGAGCGCGCCGCCGAGCAGGACCACCTTGGAGCGGCCCTTCTTGGCCTTCTTGGCGCTCTTGGCGGGCGCGCCGGACGCGGCGGACTGGGGCGCGGCCTTGCCGTTCTTGCCCTTCTTGCCCTTCTTCCCCGGGTCGCCCTGGGGTTCGGCGGCGCCGGGTACGGGCCCGGGCGGCGGGGGCTGCGGGCTGAACCCGGGCGCGCCGGGGCCCGGGGCCGGGTAGGCGCTGGTGGCCGGGCCGCCGGTGCCGTTCAGCTCGGGGCCGGGCCAGCGCGGGGCGGCGAAGTTGGCGGTGTCGTCGTCGAGCTGCGGGGGGCCGCCGACGGGCACGGTGCCGTGGGCGGGGCCGGTGGTCGGCCCGGCCGGAGGCGTGGCGGTGCCCGCGCCGGGACCCGCGCCGTAGCCGGGCGCCGGGGGAGGCCTCGCTACCATGGGTTATCCGGACCTGACCGGGCCCCGGATCCTCCCCCACACTCCGTGCGGGGGGACC
>NZ_JBEOXE010000066.1:0-41510 GCF_040296485.1 Streptomyces sp. NPDC002138
CATGGGAGTGGACTGTACCGGTCGTACGTCCCGTTGCGCACCAGGTGCGCACAGGGTGTGTGCACAGGGCGGCATTCAGCCACATTCAGCCGCCGCGCCCGTCCGCCGTCTGACACCCTGGGGCGGTCGATCACGTGACCGCCGCCGGACAGGGGACCCGCGTTGCTGCTCAAGGCCTTGCAAGGCATCCACGGAGACCGCGCGGACGCGGTCACCATCGCCGGCCGCTCCACCTCGTACGAGGACCTCCTCGGCGCGGCCCGAGCGGTGGCCGCCGACATCACCGGGGCGCCCGCCGTCGCCGTGACCGCGACCGCCTCCCTGGAGACCGTCGCCGCAGTGGTGGGCGGGCTGCTCGCCGGGGTGCCCGTGGTGCCCCTGGCGCCGGACGCCGGGCCCGCCGAGCGCGACCACATCCTGCGCGACTCCGGCGCCTCGCCGATCGAGGCCGACGTCGCGCGCCGGGCCCCCGCGAGCGCCGTCACCGGTGTACGGGAACCCGCCCCCGGGGACCCGGCCCTGATCCTCTACACCTCCGGCACCACCGGCGCCCCCAAGGGCGTCGTCCACACCGCCGCCGCCCTCGCCGCCGGGCTCGACGCCCTCGCCGACGCCTGGCAGTGGAGCGCCGAGGACACCCTGGTCCACGGGCTGCCGCTGTTCCACGTCCACGGCCTGGTCCTCGGGGTCCTGGGCGCCCTGCGCACCGGCAGCCGCCTGGTGCACACGGGCCGCCCCACCCCGCAGGCGTACGCCGCCGCGGGCGGCAGCCTGTACTTCGGCGTGCCCACGGTCTGGTCCCGGATCGCCGCCGACCCGGCCGCCGCCGCGGCCCTCGCCGGGGCCCGGCTGCTGGTCTCGGGCAGCGCGCCCCTGCCCACCCCCGTCTTCCGCGAGCTGGCGCGGCTCACCGGCCACGCGCCGCTGGAGCGCTACGGCATGACCGAGACCCTGATCACGCTCAGCGCCCGGGCGGACGCGGTGCCCCGGCCCGGGACGGTCGGGACCCCGGTCGCGGGGGTCCGTACCCGGATCGCCGCCGAACCCGGGGCCGACATCGGCGAGCTCCAGCTGACCGGGCCCACCCTGTTCAGCGGCTACCTGGGGCGGCCCGAGGCCACGGCCGCCTCGTACACCGAGGACGGGTGGTTCCGTACCGGCGACATCGCCGCCATCGACGCGGACGGCCTCCACCGGATCGTCGGCCGGGCCTCCATCGACATGATCAAGTCGGGCGGCTACCGGATCGGCGCGGGCGAGGTCGAGAACGCGCTCCTGGACCACCCGGCGGTCAGCGAGGCCGCCGTGGTCGGTGTCCCCGACGCCGACCTCGGCCAGCGCATCGTCGCCTTCGTCGTCGCCGAGGGGGTCGGCGCGGCCGAACTGACGGACTTCGTCGCCGCTCACCTCTCGGTGCACAAACGCCCGCGCGAGGTGCGCTTCGTCGCGTCCCTCCCGCGCAACGCGATGGGCAAACCCCAGAAGCGGCTGCTGCTTTCACCCGAGGAGCGCTGAACCACCGCCGGGGCGGGAGGCGTTAACGGCGTTAACGCCGTTAACGCCCTCCGGCCCGATTTCCTCCATCCCCCTTCCGGTGCGCCCCGAGTCGCCTCCGCGACCGTCATGACGTCAACACGAGCATGGGAGGGCGCCCGATGAAGGCACAGCCGACGGCGATGAACAGATCCCCCGAACGGCCCGTGGCCCTGGTCACCGGCGCGACCAGCGGGATCGGCCTGGCCATCGCCCGGGACCTGGGCGCCCGCGGGCACCGGGTGTTCCTCTGCGCGCGCACGGAGGCGGTCGTCAAGCAGACCGTCGAGGACCTGCGGGCCGAGGGGCTGGACGTGGAGGGCACGGCAGCCGACGTACGCGACCGCGCGTCGGTCGCGGCCCTCGTCACGGCGGCCGCCCTGGCCTTCGACGCGCCGGTCTCGGTCCTCGTCAACAACGTGGGCCGCAGCGGCGGCGGCGCGACCGCCGACCTCACCGACGAGCTGTGGCACGAGGTCATCGACACCAACCTCAACAGCGTCTTCCTCGTCACCCGCGAGGTGCTCGGCCGGGGCGGCCTCGGCGCCGCGGGCTGGGGCCGCATCGTCAACATCGCGTCCACCGCGGGCAAGCAGGGCGTCCTGCTCGGCGCCCCCTACTCCGCCGCCAAGCACGCCGTCGTCGGATTCACGAAGGCGCTGGGCAAGGAGCTGGCTCCGGTCGGGGTCACCGTCAACGCGGTCTGCCCCGGGTACGTCGAGACGCCCACCGCGGCCCGGGTGCGCAGCGGGTACGCGCAGGTGTGGGACACCACCGAGCAGTACGTGCAGGAGCAGTTCGAGGCCAGGATCCCGCTGGGGCGCTACTCCACCCCCGAGGAGGTGGCCGGACTGGTCGGCTACCTGACCACCGACCTCGCCGCCTCCATCACCGCGCAGGCCCTCAACGTGTGCGGCGGGCTCGGGAACGTCTGAGACGCTCGGCGGCCGCACGGCGGGCGATCATGGCACGGTCGGTGCTCACCACCCGGCCGGTGCTCACAGCACCGTCGGTGATCCCGAGACCTCCCACACCACGGCCCACGGCGCGATCCCCGAGGCCTTCCAGGCGGCCGGCACCCGCTCCTCCACCGGTTCGTCCGACAGCAGTACGTGCCGCAGCGCGGGCAGCGTGGTCCCGCGCGCGGCGGCTCCGGTGAGCCGCGCCAGCCCCGAGGGCAGCTGCGTCAGCACCGTCACCTGCTCGTCCTCCAGCAGCTCCGCGAACTCCCGCGCGTCCGCCCCGGTGTCCCCGTCGACGACCACCGCGAGGCCGCCCGAGAGCAGGGGCCCCCATATCTCCCGCATGCCGAGGTCCAGGCTCAGCGAGTGGAACGCGGTCCACACCTCCTGCGGCCCCGCCTCCAGCAGCGGCACGATGCTGTCCACCCACGCCAGCACGTCCCCGTGCGTCACCGGGTCCACGGACAGCGCCCGGCCGGGGTGCCCGCCCGAGGGGAGCGCCAGGAAGGCGGCCTCCTCGGGGAGTTCACGACGTACGACGGCGCTCCGCGGACGGGTCGCGAGGACGAACGGACCGGCCTTGGCCACGGGGATCTCGTCGCGCAGCAGTCCGCTGTCCGAAAGGACGAGCGAAGCGCCCGCGTCACGCATCAGGAACTCCTGGAGCCCCGCGTTGTGCCCGGGCTCCAGCGGGAGTACGGCCGCTCCCGAGCGCAGCGTGCCGACGACGGCGCCCGCGGACATGCAGGAGCGCCGGGCGCGCACCGCGACGGCGTGGCCCGGGCCCGTACGCCCCGAGAGCTTGCGGGCGATCTCGTCGGCGAGCCAGTCCAGTTCCAGATACGTCGCCTGCTCCTCCGGGTCGCGCGCGGCGATCCGGACCGGGTGGCGGGCGGCCGCGGTCGCGAAGCGGATGTCGATGCGGTCCCGGCGCTCCGGCCGTTCTCCGCCCGGGTCGAGCCCGATCCGGCCGAGCAGACCGCCCAGGTCGGCGGACAACTGGTCGAGCTCCGGATGCTCCGGAGTGGGGTTCATGGGGCCTCCCGGACCTCGCTGCGGTCTTCCACGGCCCGATGGTGTCGGCGCGCGCCGGAGGATCGCTCAAGTCCCGGCGTACAGAACGGGTCGGGGCGGGGCGGAGGTCCGGTGGGGGCGCGCTGGGGACCGGCCGGGGCCGCGGCCGGGGTGCGCCGGACGGCCGCTCGGGAGCCGCTCAGGACCGGCTCCCGACCCGCTCGAGAGCGGCTCGTGGACGGCTCCACGGGGGGTCGAGCGGAGCTGGGGAGGCTGTGGCAGGGCCGGGTAAGGCATGCCTACGATTCCAGGGTTCCCGCCGCCGCCACGCCTTCCACACCGTGTCCCGGGGCCGTACGCCGTAGACGCACGCGTATGGAGGAGAGCTTTGTGGCTATGGCCCGTCTCGCGAGACTGGACTTGACTGTACTCATGACTCAGAACCCGCAGAACACGCAGAACGCCCGGATCACCCTCGTCATCGGCGGCACCGGCAAGAGCGGCCGGCGCGTCGCCGAAAAACTTTCCGCCAAGGGGCTTCCGGTCAGGGTCGGATCACGCCATGGTGAACCGGCCTTTGACTGGAACCAGCCGGACACCTGGACAGCCGCTCTGGAGGGCGTCGACCGGGTGTACGTGACCTACTATCCGGACTTAGCCTTCCCGGGCGCCGCCGAGCAGGTCGGCGCGTTCTCCAAGGTGGCCGTGGCGAGCGGCGCGCGCCGCCTGGTACTGCTCTCGGGCCGCGGCGAGGAGGCCGCGGAGGTCAGCGAGGACAACCTCAAGGCCTCCGGAGCCGACTGGACCGTGGTGCGGGCCAGCTGGTTCAACCAGAACTTCAACGAGAGCTTCTTCCTGGAGCCCGTCCTGGCCGGCGAGATCGCCCTGCCGACCGGGGACGCGGTCGAGGCGTTCGTCGATGTCGACGACATCGCCGACGTCGTGGTGGCGGCCCTGACCGAGGACAAGCACATCGGCAAGACGTACGAGGTGTCCGGCCCGCGGCTGCTCAGCTACAGCGATGTGGCCGAGGAGCTGTCCAAGGCCACCGGCCGGGAGATCAAGTACATCTCGGTCACCAACGAGGAGTACCGCGCCGTCCTGCGGGAGAACGACCTCCCGGAAGACTTCGCCGACCTCTTCACCATGATCCTGGACGGCCGCAACGCGCACCTGGTGCACGGGGTCGAGGAGGCCCTGGGCCGCAAGCCCAAGGACTTCTCCGACTTCGCCCGCGAGGCGGCGGCGACCGGGGTCTGGAACGTCTGACCACACCCTGACACCGGTCGGGCGGCTTCCGCCCGGCCGGGCGGGGGGAGTCCGTACGCGGGCAGTCCGCACGCGGGCGCCCAGGACCGCACGCCGCACGTCGTCCCATCGGCCCCACCGGGAGGAGACCCGATGACCACGTCCCAGCCGTCCTACTCCAGCGAGAACGGACTGGCCGCGCTCGCACCCCACTTCCACGGCTTCGCGCTGATGCACATCGCGATGCGGCGCGACGCGGCCCGGCTGCGCGCGGCCGCCCCCGCCTGGCGGGGCGGCGGCGCCGAGTGGTGGCAGCGGCTGCGCGAGGTCATCGAATGGCACCACACCAGCGAGGACGACGTGCTGTGGCCGGGGCTGCGCCGCCGCGACGCGGACTTCGACGCGCAGGCCCGCGAACTGCACGACGACCACGAGGAGTTGGACGCGGCCATGGCGGCGGTGTCCACGGCCGTGGGGCGCGGCGGTGACGGGCTGGTGGCGGCCGCCAAGGCCTTCGAGGAGATCCTGCGCGGCCACCTGCGCGACGAGGAGCGCGTGGTCTTCCCGGTCTTCGACCGGCTGGGGGAGCGGGCGTACCTGGCGGAGGAACGCAAGGTGGTCTCCAGCGCGCCGATGCGCGTCATGACGTACCTCCAGCCCTGGATGTTCGACGGCGCGAGCCCGGAGTCCGTCGCCCATGTGTCCTCCACCATTCCACCGCCGGTCCGGTTGATCGGTGCGACGCTGTTGCGCAGGCGGTACGAGCGCACACTGAAGGGACTCCGGACGTGACGAGCACGACGACTCAATCGGCCACTCTGGTCGCGGCGACGGTGAGCACGGGCCTGATGGCCGGTCTCTACTTCGCCTTTGACATCTCGGTGATGCCGGGCCTGGGGCGCGGTGACGACCAGACCTACGTGACCGCGATGCGCAACATCAACGACGCCATCGACAACGGGCTGTTCGGGCTGCTCTTCCTCGGGGCGTTCCTCGCCACCGGCGTGGCGGCCGCGCAGCAGCAGCGCGGCGGCCGGCCGGACGCGGCGCGCTGGGGCTGGACGGCCTTCGGCCTGTACGCCCTCTCGCTGGTGGTGACCGCGGCGATCAACATCCCGCTGAACACCCAACTGGCGCGCGCCGGAGCCGACTTCGGGGCCGCCCGGTCCCGCTTCGGGGCCCGCTGGACCGGCGGCAACATCGTGCGCACCGTGGCCTGCACGGCGGCCCTCGCCGCGCTGGGCCGGGCGCTGACCCTGCACGGCCGCGGCTCCGTGGCGGCGTAGGCGTCGGTAAGCGTCGGCGTCGGCATCGGCGTAAGAAGCTCCACCCGGCACCACCCCTCGAACGGCGCCCGCTCTCAATTCCGTCCCCCGCGGGAGAGCGGGCGCTGCACCGTCGTTCCCCGTCCCCGCCCCCACCCGCGCAGCAAGGAACCCATGGACACGCTGACCGGTCTGCTGGAAGGCCCCAAGGCCCGCGGTGCCTTCCTCCTCAAATCCGTCTTCAACCCGCCCTGGTCGCTGCGCGTCGAGGACCGGGCTCCGCTGTCCGTCGTCACGATGGTGCGCGGCGAGGCCTGGCTGGTCCCGGACCGGGGAACGCCCGTACTGATCCGGCCCGGCGACCTGACGGTCGTACGCGGCCCCGAGCCCTACACGGTCGCCGACAGCCCGGGCACCCCGGTCCAGATCACGGTGGGCCCGGAGCAGCGGTGCAACACCGAGGCGGGCGAGGACGTCACCGACACCATGGCGCTGGGCGTGCGGTCCTGGGGCGAGGCCTTCCAGGACGACGGCTCGGCGATCATGCTCAGCGGGACCTACCAGGCGCCCAGCGAGATCGGCCGGCGGCTGCTGAACGCGCTGCCCGCGATCCTGGTGCGGCCGGCCTCGTTCGGGGACGACACCCTGGTCCGGCTGCTCGCGATGGAGATCGGCAAGGACGAACCCGGCCAGGAGATCGTCCTGGACCGGCTCCTGGACCTGCTTCTGATCGGCATCCTGCGCACCTGGCTCGCCGATCCCGGCAGCGGCGCGCCCGCCTGGTACCGGGCGCAGAGCGATCCGGTGGTCGGCCCCGCGCTGACCCTGCTGCACGAGAACCCGGCGTACGGCTGGACCGTCGAGGAACTCGCCCTCAAGGTCGGCGTCTCCCGCGCCTCGCTGGCCCGCCGCTTCGCGGAGGTCGTCGGCGAGCCGCCGGTCGCCTACCTCACCGGCTGGCGCCTGGCCCTGGCCGCCGACCTCCTGCGCGAACCGGAGGCCACGGTCGCCACGGTCGCCCGCCGGGTCGGCTACAGCAACGCCTTCGCCCTGTCGACGGCCTTCAAACGCGTCCGCGGCGTCAGCCCCCAGGAATTCCGCGCGGGCACCACCCCGACCACCCCCCGGGAGGCGTCGGCCCCGCCCCGCACGGTGATCCTGGGGGCCTGAGGCATTTCCGAGGAGGCGTTTGCGCGGCGCTTCCGACGTGCCCGCGCCGACCGGGCGTCAGATCCCCGCGCTGACGCGGGGAAGCACCGGGGCGCTGAGCGAGGGGTCGATCAGTACGGGCTCCTCCGCTCGCGCGCGGGCCAGCGCGGCCGGGTCCAGGCGGGCCACGGCCAGGCCGGGAGTGGCGGTGCCGGCGTCGGCGAGCAGGGTGCCGTCCGGGTTCCAGACGGCGCTGCGGCCGCAGCCGTCGTACGGGCCGCTGGGTCCGCAGTGGTTGGCGAGCAGGACGTAGCCGGTGTTGTCCATGGCCCGCGCGGGAAAGACCGTCGCGAGCTGGCGCTCGCCGCTGCCCCGGCCGAACATGGCGCCGACCAGGTACGCGTGAGCGCCGTCGAGGGCGGCGGCCCGGGCGTGTTCGGGGTAGCCCGAGTCCCAGCAGATGCCGAGCCCGAGCCGCCACCCGTCGAAGGAGAGGGTGCACCCGCGGGCGCCCGGGCCGAAGCCGGCGGCGCGCTCGTTCGGGGTGACGTGCTGCTTGTCGTACCGGGCCGCGAAGTGCCCGTCGCGCCCGAGCACGAGTACGGAGATCCGCAGCTCCCCGGTGTCGGCGTCACGCGTGGGCGCCCCGGCGACCACGGCGGTGCCGGTCTCGGCGCAGGCGGCGGCCAGGACGTCCAGCCGGGAGTCCGCGGGGCCGAGCGCGTGGGCCGCGGGGTCGGCCGCGATGCCCGGGAGCTCGTATCCGGTGAGGAAGAGCTCCGGCAGGACCAGCAGTTGGCCGCCCCGGTCGGCGGCGCGCCGGACCAGACCGGCGGCGGTCGCCGCGTTGGCGGCGACGTCCAGGGCGACACAGGCCGCCTGCCCGGCCGCGACGGTGAGCGGCTCGGCGGGCAGGACGGACGGCGGCGCGCTGGGCGGGGCGCTGGGCTGGGTGGCGGGCTCGGTGGCGGGCTCGGTGGACGGCAGGCCGCGGAGATCATCCATGGGGGGCCAAACTACCGGAGCCGCCCCACGAGCCCGGCGGCGCTTTCGCCTTCGGCCGCTCTCGGCTCTCAGCGGATCTGGTCGGCCGCCCAGGCGGCCCATTCGCGGCGCATCGCGTTGAAGCGCAGGCCGTACTCGAGGGCGATCCTGCCGTTCACCGACAGGGGGTCGTCGCCCCAGTCGATGGATTCGGACAGCCGGCGCAGCTCCCCGTGTTCGTGCTCCGACATCTCCATGAGCTGCGTGAGGTAGCTCCGCGCCTGGTCGGGGGTGAGCACGTTCAGGAAGAAGACCCGCAGGAGGATGTCGCTGCGGGTGTTGCGCTGGGGTTTGGTCTCCGTGAGCCAGTGGCGCAGTTCCCCCATCCCCTCGTCGGTCAGGCTGTACTCCTTGCGGCCGCGCGGGCCGTGCGCCGAGACGCTGATCAGACCGGCGTCGGCGAGTTTGGTCAGCTCTGTGTACATCTGGCTCTGGGTGGCGGGCCAGACGTTGGCGAGCGAGGTCTCGAAGCGCTTCAGCAGGTCGTACCCGCTGGCCGGGCGCTCTGACAGAAGTCCGAGGAGGGCGTGTCGAAGGCTCATGCGCCCACTTTACCTTCCAGTCTTGACAGGTCGTTCCAGACCTTCTACTTTCGACATGTCAGAACAGAAATATCAGTGGCCCGGGGGTCTTCGATGTCGTACGTGCGCACCTTCCTTCCGTGGATCGTCTTCGCGGTGGTCCCGTCCGCCCAGTGGCAATGGGGCGCGCTCGCCGGGCTGTTGGCGGCGGTGGCGGTCATCGTCCAGCAGCGGCGGGCGGGGGCCGGGTTCGACGCGCTGATCATGGAAGCCGGCTCGGCGGTCTTCTTCGCGGTCCTGGCGGCCGTCGCCTTCGCGGACCCGCACTCGGCGGTGCACGCCTACTCGGCGGCGCTCTCCTCGGCCACCCTGGCCCTCATCGCGGGCGGCTCGCTGGCCGCGGGCAAGCCGTTCACCCTGGGCATCGCCAAGCGCACCACCCCTCGCGAGGTCTGGGGCCTGAGGCCCTTCCTCCGGATCAATGCCGTCATCACCGCGGTGTGGACCGCCGCCTTCGCCGTCACGGCGGGCGCGCTCGGCGCCCTGGCCCACGCCGGCCACGGCCACTCCACGACCGCGACGCTGGTCCAGGTCGCCGGGTTCGCCGTCCCGATGCTCTTCACGGTCCGCTACGTCGCCGCGGCCCAGGCCAAGGCCGGCCGGTAGGAGGCCCGTCCCGGTGCTGTGACCCCTCACCCCGCCCGGTGTACCGCCGTGACGACCAGGGCCGGGGTCGACAGCCAGTGGCCCTCGTACGTGGGGTTCACCGGCGGGGCCTCGGGCGGGGGGTGGAGGGTGCAGGTGAAGGTGCCCGTGGGGGAGAGGGTCAGGGTGGCCTGGCGGAAGCCGAGCCAGGTGCCCGTCGCGGGGTACCAGGCCTTGTACACCGCCTCCTTCGCCGAGAAGAAGAGCCGCTCCCACGGGGTGGCCGGGTCGGCCGCGGTCAGGGTGGCCAGGTGGGCGCGTTCCGCCGGGGACGTGATCAGGCCGAGGACGCCCGGCGGGAGCGGCCCCGCCGGTTCGGCATCGATGCCCAGGGCCGAGGTGCGGCCCGAGTGGTCGGCCACCGCCGCGCGGTAGCCGTCGCAGTGCGTGATGCTGCCGACCACCCCGGCCGGCCAGGCCGGGGCGCCGCCCGGGCCGGGGAGCAGCGGGACGGGGGCGTGGCCGAGGTCCGCCAGGCAGTGCCGGGCGCAGGCCCGGGCCGTCGCGAACTGGTGGCGCCTGCGCGCCCGGCGGCCCGCCACCAGCGCCGCCTCGGCCGGGAAGAGCGGCGCGGGCGCCGCGTCGTCGAAGGCTTCCGAGGACGCGACGCCCGGCGGCAGGAGTGTCTCGATCATCGCCGCGGCGTCACCGCGACGGGGCCGGCGCGCGCGAGGCGAGCTCCGCCACCGCCGAGACCGCCAGCAGCGGGCGCTCCAGCGGCAGCATGTGGCCCGCGCCGGACACCGGTTCGAAGCGGGCGCCCGGCAGGGTCTCCGCGAGGATCTCCGCCAGGGCCGGCGCGATCACCTTGTCGCCCTCGCCGTGCAGCACCACCGCGGGCACCCGCACGGACTTCAGCGCCTCGCGCACGTCCCAGCCCCGGGTGCAGCGGAAGAACTCCGCCCGGACGTGGGGCGCGGTCGCCGCGAACAGCTGCCGGTTCACGTCCAGCGCGACCGGGTCCACCCCCTTGCCCATCGTCGAGGACAGCAGCTTGCCGCCCAGCCAGGTCCGGCGCAGCGCCCACGAGAACGGCGCGCTGCCCATCATCTTGACCTCGCTGTCCGGGGTGTCCTGGCCGTGCGCGGCCGTCCCCAGCAGCACCAGCCCGTGCAGCCGCCCGGCCCGGGCGTCGTGGGCGGCGTAGGACAGGGCCGCGAACCCGCCGCCCGAGTGGCCCACCACGACCGCCCCGCGCGCGTCCGTCTCCCCCAGTACGGCCGCCAGGTCCGCGCCGAGCCGCTCCACCGAGACCGGGGTCCGGCCGAGGGTGGAGGCGCCGTGCCCGCGCTGGTCGTACAGCACCACCCGGTGCCCGGCCCGGATCAGCCGGTCCGCGACCGTGCCCCAGACCCGCCGGGTGTGCGCCCAGCCGTGCACCAGGACCACGTCCACCGCGGGCGCCGTGCCCGCCAGCGGGGTCAGTACGGTCACCGCGAGGTCCGCGCCGTCGTCCGTCCGCACGCTCAGCTCCCGGCTCAGCTCCCGGGCGAGGGACAGCTCCATGGCCGCGCTCATCCCCGCGCCCCCGCACCCACGGGCGCCGCCAGCTTGCGGCCGAGCGACTCGAAGGCCGACAGGGCCCCCTTGGAGTGCTCCGCGCCCAGGTCGGCGACCTTCGACAGGATCTTCAGGAAGCCGCTCGGGGTGCCCACGAAGTGCATCGAGATCCGGGTGCGGCCGTCGGCCAGCGGCTCCAGCCGGAAGACGCTGGTCCCCCGGAAGACCCCGTCGACGTACGCGACGTCCAGCCGGCGCCCCGGGTCCACGGCGACGGTGCGCTGGGTGAAGCGGAGCTTGAGGCCGCCGTTGTCGGAACCCTTGGTGTGGACGGTCACCGCGACCCGCCCGCCGACGCGGTCGGCGGCGCCGGAGAGCAGTTCGAAGGTGTTGTGCGGGACCCACCACTCCTTGGCGCCCTGCAGCTCCGCGACGAGCGCCTCCCAGACGGCGGCTGCCGGGGCGTCGATCACCGCCTCGTCGATCCGGTCGTACGTCGTCATGGCGAAACCCTCCAATGGGTACGGGGAAAGGGAACGGCGGGGACGGGGAGCCTCTCCCTGCCGGGGGAGCCTCGCCCCGCCCCCGCCGCACTTCACGACCGGTGGGACTCCCGCCGTCAGGCGAAGAAGCCCTGACCGGGGGTGAAGATGTTCTTGGGGTCGTACTTCTTCTTGGCGTTCACGAAGCCGGCCCAGCGGTTGCCGAAGTGCTTCTTCCAGTCCTCGTTCGTCATCGGGATCGAGCCCACCAGGTAGCGCTTGGCGCCCAGGCCCACCGCGATGTCGTACAGCCTGCGGTTCTGGTCGATCATGCCCTGGATGTTGGGCTCGCCCGGGTTGGGGAAGCGCAGCAGGTCGAACAGGTAGACCACGGACTCGTTGGGCATCATCGCCAGCGGCCGCTTCAGCTTCGAGGTGAAGAACGGGTAGAAGAGCAGGAACCCGCCGCCGAGGGAGTTCGCGTCCAGCTCCTGCTCCACCCGCTGCATGAACTGCTTCGTCTTCGACGCGGGCAGGAACATGCTCAGCCACGGCTTGGGCGTGTACCAGTGGCCGCCCTCCTTCAGCACGGCCTCGTAGGCGTCGAGCCGGAACATGTAGTCCCGGAAGGACACGTCCTCGATGACCGCGTCCGCCCGCACGTCGCGCAGGTCGCACAGCAGCTTCGCGCGGTCCGGCGGGGTCGTGTTGTAGGTGGCGCCGACCTCCAGCTTGTAGCGCCAGCCCGAACCGTCGGGCTTCCGCAGCATCTCGCCCGCGTGGACCTGGAAGCGGCCGTCGGCCAGGACCTTCTCCGAGTCCGCGAGGTAGGTCGCCACGTCGGCGTAGAACAGGCTGAAGATGACCGAGCGCTTCGGCGCCGGGATCAGCTTGACGGTGGCCCGGACGATGATGCCGACCTGACCGCCGCCCGACAGCGCCGCGTTGAACAGCTCCGGCCGCTGCTGCGCCGTCGCGGTCACCAGCTTGCCGTCACCGGTGACGATGTCGATGGACTGGACGGTGTCGCACAGCAGGCCGTACCGCTGCACGGTGCCGCCGATCCCGCCGATGCTGATGGTCCCGCCGACCGAGATGTACAGGTAGTCGGGGAGCGCCGGCGGGGTCTTGCCCACCTTGAGGGTCGCGTCGGTCAGCTGCCCCCAGGTGACGCCGGCCTCGACCACCGCGTGGTCGGAGCCGATCGACAGGATCCGCGAGATGCCCTTGGCGTCGATGGAGATGCCGCCCGGGACGCGGGCCTGGCCGTACACCGAGTGCGACTCGATGTCGTTGCCGGTGCCGCCCTGGCCGTTGACGGCGAGCTGGATGCCGTTGGCCCGGGCGTAGTTGACGATCGTGACGATGTCGTCCACGCCGCCCGGCCGCAGGACGGCCCACGGCTTGCTCGCCGCACCGTCGAAGAGGTGCCCGAAGTCGTGGCCGAAGCCTTCGACGGTCGCGGGCGACGTCTCCAGGGTCCCGGTCAGCCCCGGCACGGGCACGACGTCGGTGCTGACCGCGGCCTCGGCGGCCGTCGCCCAGGTCTGGGACACGGCGTTCCAGCCGACGACCGCGACCGCCGTGGTCGCGATCCCGCCGAGGACCCGACGGCGGGACGGCTGGGCGGCGCTGCCCGCGGCGTCTGTGTGGGTGCTGCTCATCTGCCTACGTCTCCTACTGGTGAGGTACCGGCTTGGTGCTGCGTACCTGGGAGGCGAGCTCGTACTCGCTCAGGTCGAGGCGCTTGGTGCCCCGGCGGAAGCGCCAGGTGTAGGTCGGGAAGATGGACGTGTTGCGGCCGCTCTCGTCGAGGTACCAGCTCTTGCAGCCGCCCGACATCCACACGGTGCCGTCGAGGTGCTTGTCGAGTTTCAGGTTGTAGGCGTCCTGAGCCTCCTGGCGGACCTCGATGCTCGACAGACCGTGCTTCTCGGCCTGCTTGAGGGAGTCCACGACGTACTGGACCTGCGCCTCGATCATGACGGTCTGCGAGGAGTGGCCGAGCGCCGTGTTCGGGCCCAGCATCATGAACAGGTTCGGGAAGCCCGCGATGGTGGTACCGCGGTGCGCGGACATCCCGTCCTTCCACGCCTCGCGCAGCTGGACGCCGCCGCGGCCCCAGATCTGCCGCGCGACCGGCCGGTCGGTGGCCCGGAAGCCGGTGCCGAGGATGATGGTGTCGACCTCGCGCTCCACGCCGTCCGTACCGACGATGGAGTTCGCCCGGACCTCCGCGATGCCGTCGGTGACGATCTCCACGTTGGGCTGCTGGATCGCCGGGTACCAGGTGTTGGAGAACAGCAGCCGCTTGCAGGCCACCAGGTAGTCCGGGGTCAGGCGCTTGCGCAGCGCCTCGTCCGGCACCGACTTCTCCAGGTGGTCGCTCGCCATCTTCTGGACCTTCTCGGCGAGCTTGGGGCGCTTCCAGAAGAAGGCCAGGATCTCCCGGCCCCACATGTTGAAGCCCCGCCGGAACTGCTGGTAGCCGGGCAGCGAGCGGAGCATCTTGGTGTGCAGCTCGCTGTTGGCCTTGTCGGGCTTGGGACCGATCCAGGCGGGCGTGCGCTGGTAGAGGTCCAGGTGTCCGACCTCGGGCTGGATCGCCGGGACGAACTGGATCGCCGAGGCGCCCGTACCGATGACGGCGACGCGGCGCCCGGTCAGGTCGTGCTCGTGGTCCCAGCGCGAGGAGTGGAAGACCTTGCCCTGGAAGTCGGACAGCCCCTTGATGTCCGGTACGGCCGCCTCGCTGAGGTAGCCCGTACCGGTCACCAGGAACTGCGCGGTGTAGTCGCCCTGGGAGGTCTCGATCTTCCAGTGCCGCTCGCCCTCGTCCCAGCGGGCGGCCAGCAGCTCGTGCTGGAACCGGATGTGCGGGCGCACGCCGAAACGGTCGGCGGTGTCGCGCAAGTACGCGTACAGCTCGTCCCGCGACGCGAACGTCGACTTCCAGTTCGGGTTCCGGGCGAACGAGAAGGAGTACAGGTGGGACATGACGTCGCACGCACAACCCGGGTAGCTGTTGTCGCGCCAGGTGCCGCCGACCTCATCGGCCCGCTCGAACACCAGGAAATCGTCTATGCCCGACTGCAGCAGCCGGATGGCGGTGCCCAGGCCCGAGAAGCCGGTCCCGATGACGGCGACCCGCAGATGCCGGGTCGGTCCGCGGCCCTTGTCGGCCGCCGTGGTCGTCGGGCGGGCTCCGCCGTCCTTGGCCGGTTCGAGAATGCTCGTCACGTCGGCCTCCTAGCGGCGCGTGATGGTCACGCGGAAGTTGTTGAAGAACTTGTCCTCGAGGGTGTACGCGAAGATGTCGAGGTAGCGCTCGAAGCGGGCCACGACCTCCTCGCCCTCCAGGGCGACGGCCTCGTCCCGGCGCTCGGCGAGCAGCACCAGCCAGGCGCGGCAGGCCATGGCGAAGGACTCGCGCTCGTTGACGATCTCGTCGATCTCGAAGAGACCCTCGGCGCCCGCGGCCAGCTCGTGCAGGTGCGGGATGTGGCAGTCCTTGAACTCGGAGCGCTGCAGGAACTTCAGGTCGTCCAGCAGCGCGCGGTTCATCGGCAGCGCCTCGGCGGTCATGGTGTGCAGCACGAACTTCGCGCCCGGCTTGAGGGTGTTCGCGACCTGCTGGAAGAAGTACCGGTAGCGCTTGGTGCGCTCCTTGGGCGGCAGCGCCGAGGAGACGAAGTGCTCCAGGGCGTTGATGCAGAACGCCGCGTCGTACTTCTCGCTGTCGTCGGCGACCTTGTAGTCGGCCCAGCTCTCGACCAGCGTGGTGATCCGCGGGTTCTTCAGCCCGTCGATGAAGGCTTCCTGCGTGCGCGACAGGGTCAGACCGACCGCCTGCTCGGCGCCGTGGACGGTGGTGAGGCGGTTGAGCATGGTGCCCCAGCCGCAGCCGATGTCCAGGACCCGCTTGGCGCCGCCGGCGCGGACGCCCGCCAGCTCGGCGAACTTGTCGAGCTTGCGCTCCTGCGCCTCGTCGAGGGTGGCGACGAGGTCCTCGCCCTCCTCCCAGTAGCCCCCGGAGTACATCATCGTGGGGCCCAGCAGCAGCCGGTAGAAATCGTTGCTGACCTCGTAGTGGTGCCTGATCGCATCGACCTCGGGGTCCACCGACTTGGGGGCGACCGTTGTCATCTGATCCTCATTCCTGGCTGTCCGGGGCTGTCCGGGGCTGTCCGGTGGGGGCCTGGCTGTCCGGCGGGGCCGTCCGATCCGAATTCGCGTCCGAGAAAACCCGATGACGCGCAAGGCAGGCGCAACACGGTCCGAATCCGCTGGAAGGAAGGGCGGTGGCGGGGGGGCCGGGAAGGCCGTGTTGCGCCTTCCTTGCGGGCCCGGGGTTTTCATCGCTCTCGAAAACCAAGACGCACTGCCGAGTTGCACTGCCGAGAGAGGACCGACCCCATGTCGCTGCCCACCATCGAAGAACTGGCGAGCCAGCTCGAGGCCGTTTCGGGTGCCGCGGAGGTCAGCCCCGACGCCCCGCTCCAGCACATCGCGGACGTCGACTCGCTGGACCTGATGGAGTGGCTGTACGGATTCCAGACCACCTACCCGCACATCCCGGCCGACGAGTCGCTCTTCGCGGACCTCGACGACACGACGACGCTGCGTGATGTCTACGCGAAGATCGTCGAGCTCGTCCCGGCGCAGGCGTAACGAGGGGACGAGGCAACCACGTGACCGGCTTCGACATTACCGGGTGGGGCATGTCCGTACCCGAGCGCGTCGTCACCAGTGCGGAACTCGCGGAGCGCTTCGGCGTGGACGAGCACTGGGTCGTCAGCCGCTGCGGGATCCGTGAGCGGCGGGCGGTGGACCCGGGGCAGACCACCGTCTCCCTGGCCGTCGAGGCCGGCCGGCGCGCTCTGGACAAGGCGGGCCTCACCGGCGCCGACATCGCCCACCTCATCGTCGCCACGGCGACGCCCGAGCAGCCGTCCCCGGCGACCTCCGCGTTCGTCCACCACGAACTCGGCATCGCCGGGAGCGCGCACGACGTGAACTCGGAGTGCGCGGGCTTCGTCTACGGGCTCGTCTCCGCGATGGCCCTCATCGCGATCGACCCCCGGCCGATCCTGCTGATCGGCTCCGACACCCACACCCTGACGGCCAACCCGGCCGACCGGGACCTGTCCATCCTCGTCGGCGACGGCGCGGGCGCGATCGTCCTCCAGGCCGGCCCGGAGAACCGGGTCAAGGCCTGGAACCTGGGCGCCGACGGCTCCTGCACCGGATCCCTCAAGGTGCTCGCGGGCGGCAGCCGGATGCCGACCACCCAGGAGACGCTGGACGCGGGTCTGCACTACGCGCAGATCAACGGCAACGAGATCTACCTCAACGCCGTCCGGTACACCGTCCGCACGGTGCGCGAGACGCTGGAGAGCGCCAAGGTGGCCGCGGCCGACGTGGACCACGTGGTGCCGCACCAGGCCAACATCCGGATCATCAATTCGATCATGTCCCACACCGGGCTGCGCCAGGAGGCGCTGATCACCAACCTCCAGAAGTACGGGAACACGGCCTCCGGCTCGATCCCGATCGCTCTGGCGGAAGCCCTCGACGAGGGCCGGATCAAGGCCGGTGACAAGGTCCTGCTGGCCGGGTTCGGCGCCGGTATGACATGGGGTTCGATCCTGATGGAATGGGGCGGTGCGGCAGCATGAGCAACAAGAGTGCGGGCCAGCGGCCCGAGTCCCCGGTCGCGCTCGTCACCGGCGCCTCGGGCGGCCTCGGCCAGGCGCTGGCGCTGGAGCTGGACGCCCTGGGCTGCCGGGTCGCGGTGCACTACAACAGTTCGCGCGACGCGGCGGTGGCGGTCCAGGAGAAGCTGACCAACCCGTCCGTCCTGGTCACGGGTGACGTCGGCTCGTGGGAGGCGGTCCAGGGGATCTACGCCGAGATCTCGGCCGGGCTCGGGCCCGTCGACGTACTCGTCAACAACGGGGCCATCCGCAAGGACGGCCTGATGGCGATGCAGAACCCGGCGGACTGGGCCCAGGTCATCCAGACCAACCTGATCGGGTCCTTCCACACGGCCCGGGCCTCGGTCCCGGCCATGCTGCGCCAGCGGTGGGGCCGGGTGATCAACATCGTCTCCCCGTCGGGCATCATCGCGACGGCCGGGCAGACGGCGTACTCGGCCTCCAAGGCCGGTCTGATCGGCTTCACCCGCACGCTCGCGTCGGAGTGCGGCCGGCGCGGCGTCACGGTGAACGCGCTGTCCCCGGGGTTCATGATCACGGGGATGACGAAGGACCTCCCGGACCGGGTGATCGAGGGCATGGAGGGCAAGGCCCCCATCCCGCGGTTCGTGACGGTCGAGGAGGTCGCGCGCAGCGCCGGTCTGTTCCTGGACCAGGACTGCATGACCGGCCAGGTCATCAGCATCGACAGCGGCGTGTCGATCACCTGAGGACCGCCTGAGCCACCACCCCCGGACGGCCCCGGCCCCCACCCCCCCCAGGGGGGTCGGGGCCGCTCGGCGTGCCCGCCCGGCGGACACGCCCCGCCCACGCCGCCGACCTACGCCGCCGACCTACGCCGCCGGGCTCGAGGCCGACGCGCGGGACGGCAGCGCCGCCGACGCCGCCGGCGCCGTCGGGTGCGTCACGCAGCCGTGGTCGGACAGGGAGCACGGCTGCGGGGCCGCCGCCCGGTCCACCTCGAACATGCCCATCAGGAACGGGTCCAGGACCGCGAACGGCCGCGCCGCGGGCCGCGGCTCCGGCGTGCGCAGCAGGTCCAGGTACGCCGCCTCCGTCTCCGGCGCCGGGTCTATGCCGAGCTCCTCCGCCAGCACCTCGCGCAGCTGCTGGTAGCTGCGCAGCGCCTCCGCGCGGTTGCCCGCCCTGGTGTGCGCCGCCATCCGGCAGCGGTACGCGCTCTCGCGGAACGGCGCCCTGCGCACCGCCTCCTCCGCGTACCGCAGGGCGTGGTGCTGGTCGCCCAGCGCGGACGAGGACAGGCTCGCCATCTCCAGCGCCTTGAGCCGCAGCTCCTCCAGCTGCTCGCGCACCGCGTTGACCCAGTCCCCCTCGTGCGAGGGCAGGAACGACCCGCGCAGGTTCGAGACCGCGCCGGCCGCCAGCTGCTGCGCCACCGCGTAGGCGCCCTCGGCGTACGCCTCGGCCGCCTCCGCCACCGCCGTCTCCGCGCACTCCACGTCCACGGCCGCGTCCGCCGGTATCCGCAGGATGTACCGGCCGCCCTGCGCGACCAGGGGCGTCACCCCGGGCTGGTCCTGCGGCGTGGTGACGAAGGTCCGTACGCGGCTCACGACGCTGCGCAGGGCCGAGGCCCAGGTGTCGGGCAGTCCCTCGGGCCATACGGTTTCAGCCAATTGATCACGTTCGGTGCCCCCCGTCCGTTCGAGGAGGAGCCGGGCGAACGCCACCTGCGCCTGCGCGCTGGAAAGGTGCTGCGGCGGGGCTCCGTCCGGCTCGATCGTGACAAGGCCTACGAGTCTGATCAGCACTATGCACTCTCCGAAACGGTCGACTTCCGGCCGTGTCCCCCAGGTTCGCGTGCGGTTCGAAGATACCTGCGGGCCTCTTCCGCGTGTCAACAGCGCTCGGCAAACATTCCTTCGCGAATGAAATGCCTGGTCGAAGCGGGGTGGAGGGTGCGGATTCCTGAATTCGAGCTTCGCTGGCGGACCGCTCGCGGACCACCGGTGAATGGGTGGCGTCCCGCTGGTGCGCGGACCGTGGTCGCGCTCGAATCCCGCTGTTGCGTCGCCATTGCGCCGACGCGTCTTAATGGAATTCCACTAGAGCCCGGCCGGAAGAACGGCGGGGCACCGATGGAGTTCCGGGTCCGCCGGACGATCACGACGAGGAGAAGTACGTGAACGCATCCCCCGGATGGGACCGCCTGGAGCCGAAGCTGGCGTACTTCAGGGACCGCGTACGGTCGCTGGAGTACGAGCCCAACCGCAAGAACAGCTTCGTCGCCTACACGGTCGAGCGGGACTCGGCGTACGCGGACCAGGACGGCCAGCGGCTGCTGATGATGTCCGGCTACAGCTACCTCGGCCTCGCCGGGGACGAGCGGGTGGTTTCGGCCGCCAAGGCCGCCGTGGACCTCTACGGCACCGGCAACCACGGGGTGCGCGCCCTGGCCGGCTCCACCCCGCTGCACGAGGAACTGGAGTCGGAGGTGGCCAAGTTCGCGGGCCGCGAGAAGGCCCTCGTCTTCGGCTCCGGCTACGCGGCGAACGTGGGCACCGTCGGTGCCATCGTCGGCCCCGGCGACACCGTCTTCATCGACAAGTACGACCACGCCAGCATCGTCGACGGCTGCAAGCTCTCCGGCGCCACGGTCACCCGTTTCCGCCACAACGACGTGGCCCACCTGGAGCGCCGGCTGGCCGCCGCCCCCGACACCGGGGTCCGCCTGGTCATCGTCGACAGCGTCTACTCCATGGACGGCGACATCGCCCCCCTGGTGGAGCTGCGCAAGGTCTGCGACGCCCACAACGCGCTGCTGATGGTCGACGAGGCCCACGCGCTCGGTGTCATCGGCGCCACCGGCAAGGGCATCGAGGAGCACTTCGACTACGAGGTGAAGGTCGACATCAAGCTCGGCACCCTCTCCAAGGCCATCCCCTCCATGGGCGGCTGGGTCGCGGGCTCCGCCGAGCTCGTCCACCACCTGAAGTACGCCGCCCGCCCCTTCCTCTTCTCCGCCGCCCTCGGCCCGGCCCAGGCCGGAGCCGCCCTGGAGTCCCTGCGGATCCTCCAGCGCGAACCGGAGCGGGTGGAGTTCATCCAGCAGGAGTCGGCGCGCTTCCGCGGCATGCTCCACGACGCCGGGATGAGCACCGTCGACAGCGAGACCGCCGTCGTCCCGATCATCGCCGGGTCCGACGAGGCCGCCTACGACTACGCGACCGTCTGCCGCAAGAACGGGGTCATCGGCCTCCCGGTCGTCACCCCGGCCGTCCCCAACGACCTGGCCCGGCTGCGGATCGCCATCACCGCCGCCCACACCAAGGCGGACATCGACTTCGCCGCCGAGGCCTTCATCGCCTCCGCCCGCGAGTGCCGCATCATCTGAGCCCGCCCCCACCGACCCCACCGTCCCCGCCACCGAGGAGAGACATGCCTGGATCGTCCAGGGGCAGTTCGGCGCAGCCGCCCGTCGCCATCACCGGCATGGGCGTGGTCACCCCCGGTGGGTGCACCCCGGACGAGTTGTGGACCACGCTGCGGACCGGCCGGTCCACCGCGGCCGAGCTGACCCACATCGACCTCAGCCGCCACCGCGTACGCATCGGCTGCCGCGTCCGCGGTCTGGAGGAGCTGGCCGGGCTGGTCCCCGCCAAGGAAGCCCGCCGGATGGACCCCTTCGCCCACTACGGCACCGCCGCCGCCCTCGCCGCCCACCGCGACGCCGGGTCACCCACCGCCGAGGCCGGCCGCACCGCCATCGTCGTCGGCAACGCCGTCGGCGGCCGCGCCACCAGCGACCGGGAGTCCGCCCACTACACCGAGGCCGGACCGGCCCGGGTCAACCCGCTCATGCCGCTCATGACCATGCCCAACGCGGCGGCCGCCCAGATCGCCATCCGGCTCGGCTGGACCGGCCCCGCCCTCACCGTCGCCAACACCTGCGCCAGCGGCGCCGACGCCATCGGCCACGCCCTGATGCTGCTCCAGACCGGCCGCGCCGACCTCGTCATCGCCGGGGGCTGCGAACACACGCTCACCCCGGTCACCCTGGCCGGCTTCGGCAACCTCAACGCCGTCTCGCTGCGCAACGACGACCCCGAGCACGCCTCGCGTCCCTTCGACGTGGACCGCGACGGGTTCGTGATGGGCGAGGGCGCCGGGTTCGTCGTACTGGAACGCCTCGACGACGCCCGGGCCCGCGGCGCCAGGACGTACGGGCTGATCGCCGGGTACGCCGCCACCGCCGACGCCCACCACCTGGCGATGCCGCTCCCCGACGGCGCCGGAGCCGCCGCCGCCATGGCCGGAGCCATCGCCGACGCGGGCCTGGACCCCGCCGACATCGTGCACGTCAACGCCCACGGCACCTCCACCCCCTACAACGACCGCTCCGAAGCCGCCGCCCTGACCAAGGTGTTCGGCACCGCGCAGCCCCCCGTCACCGCTCCCAAGTCCGTCATCGGCCACCTCATCGGCGCCGCGGGCGCCGTCGAACTCATCGCCACCGTGCAGGCCATGCGGCACTGCGAGGTGCCGCCCATCGCCAACCTCGAACAGCTGGAGCCAGGAATGGACATCGACGTGGTCCACGGCGCGCCGCGCGCCGTCCGGCCGGGGCCCGCGCTCACGAACTCCTTCGGGTTCGGCGGCCACAACTCCTCCGTGGTGGTGACGCCGGTATGACGCTCCTCGCCCTGCCCGCCCCCGTGCGCACCCTGACCGTCACCGAGGCCGACATCACCGGCTACCGGGCCGCCGCCCGCCCCGGGCTGGCCCCCGCGGCCCCCGGCCACGCCTCGCCCGTCCACCCCTTCGTCCTCGCCCACACCGTCGCCGAGCAGACCGTGGCCGAGCTGACCGCCGCCGAACCGGGCCCGGTCTCCGTGGTCCACCTCGGCCAGGACATCCGCGTCCTGCGACCCGTCCGCCCCGGCGAGCGGGTCACCGTCCGCCTCGAGGTCCTCGGCGTCCGCAAGGAGCCGCGGGGCGCCCGGATCGCGCTGAAGGTCCGGCTGACCGGCGAGGGCGCCGGGAGCAGCGGACCGGAGCCCTTCGCGGAACTGGTCATCTCCGCCCTGCTGGTGGGCGCCACCCTGCTGGAGCCCTTCGGGGACATCGCGGGCGGATCCGCCGCCCCCGCCCCGCTCGGCGCGGGGCCGCCGCAGACCGCGACGCACGAGCTGACCCCCGACCGGATCCGTGCGTACGCCCACGCCTCCGGCGACCTCAACCCCATCCACCTCGACCCGGAGGCCGCCCGCGCGGCCGGCTTCGACGGCGTCATCGCCCACGGCATGAGCGTGGTCGCCCTCGCCGTCGAGGAGGCCGTGGACCGCTTCGCGGCCGGCGACGCCACCCGGGTGCGGGGCCTGGGCGGCCGCTTCTCGGCCCCCGTGCCCCCCGGCGTCCCGCTGGACATCGTGCTCCAGCCGGACGCCGAGGCCCGGATCGTCCGCTTCACCTGCAAGACCCCCCAGGGCGCGGCCGTCAAGAGCGGCTGGATCGAATTCGCGGGGCCGTCCCCGTCCCCGTCCACGGAAGGAGGTGACCTGCCATGAACGCCCGGGAGACGCCCGTACCCGGCCTCGTCGCCGGATTCCTGACCCAGGTCCACGACCGGCCGCACGCCACCGCCCTCGTCTTCAACGGGGCCGAGACCACCTACCGCGAGCTGTACGACCTCGCCGGCCGGGAGCGCGACCGCCTCGCGCGCCTCGCCCTCGCCCCCGGGGAGCCGGTCGGCGTCCTCGCCGACAAGTCCCCGGCCACCGTCGCCCTGGTCCTGGCCTGCCTGCTCGCCCGCCGCCCGCTGGTGCTGCCGTCCCCGGCGCTCGCGGACACCCTGCTCGCCGACCTCTTCGCCCAGGCCGGGTGTACGCACGTACTCGCCCCGGGCGGCGAGAGCGCCCGGGTGGCCCCCAACCCGGACGTGGCGGCCCAGCCGCTGCCCGCCGAGGAGGCCGCCGAGGTGGCCTTCATGCTCACCACCTCCGGCTCCACCAGCCTGCCGAAGATCGTCCCGCTGGGCCGGGAGGAGGTGGACCGGTTCATCGACTGGGCCGGCGCCGCCTTCGAGATCGGCCCCGACCGGACCGTCCTCAACTACGCCCCCCTCAACTTCGACCTCTGCCTGCTGGACGTGTGGACCACCCTGGCCCGCGGCGGCCGGACCGTCCTGGTGGACCCCGCCCTCGCCGCCCACGGCCGCCACCTGCTCGACCTGGTCGACCGGCACGACGTCCACGTCGTCCAGGCCGTCCCGATGGCCTTCGGACTGCTCCAGGACGCCGCCGCCAAGACCGGCTTCACCTTCGAGACCGTCGAGCACGTGATGTTCACGGGCGACGCCATCGCGGACCGCACCCTCGCCGCCCTGCCGACGCTCTTCCCCAAGGCCCGCATCCACAACATCTACGGCTGCACCGAGACCAACGACAGCTTCCTCCACGAGGTCGACACCTCCGGGGCCACGGCCTCCGCCCTCCCGTCCGTCCCCATCGGCCGCCCGCTCCCCGGGGTGCACGCCCTGATCCTGGACCCGGCCACCGGCGCGGTCGTCGAAGGCGCTGGAAGCGGGGAGCTGTACGTCTCCACCCCCTTCCAGACCCGCGGCTACCTCGACCGCACCCGGCACGCCGACAAGTTCACCGGCCACCCGCTCGGCCTGGACGACCGCCGCTGGTTCCGCAGCGGAGACCTCGTCCGGCGCGACGCCGAGGGCACCCTGCACCTGACCGGACGCACCGACTTCCAGGTCAAGGTGCGCGGGGTCGCCGTCAACACCGCCGAGATCGAACGGGTCCTGCGGGACCACCCCGAGGTCCTGGAAGCGGGCGTGAGCGCCGTACCGGACCCGATCGCGGGCAAGAAGCTCGTCGCCGGCGTCCAGCGGATGCCCGGCTCCACCCTCACCGTCCTCGCCCTGCGCGGACACTGCGCCCGCCACCTGCCCAGGAACGCCGTCCCCACGCAGCTCACGCTCACCGACGAGCCGCTGCCGCGGACGGCCACCGGAAAGGTCGACCGCAAGGCGCTCGACCGCCTCACCCCCGTCACGTCCGTCACCACCACCGCGTCCGCCGCTCCTCTCGCCGAAGGAATCCCGTCATGAGCAACGTCGACACCATCAAGAACTTCGTCATCACCGAGTTCCTCCCGGGCACCGCCCCCACCGAACTGGCCGTCGACCACGACCTGCTCAACGACGGGGTCATCGACAGCCTCGGCGTCCTCAAGCTGATCGCCTGGGTCGAGGACCGCTTCGAACTGGCCGTCGGGGACGCCGACCTCGACCCGAACAACTTCCGCAGCGTGGAGGCGATCGACCACTTCATCGCCGACGCCCGCGCGGCGGCCTGAGCCAACCACCGAGAGGGATGAGGAAGGGGGAGCGACCGTGCACGAGGCACTCACCGGCCTGCTGGAACAGCGGGCCCCGATCGGGCGCGACACCTGGGGTTCCTGGTGGGACCTGCTGGGCGACGGCGGCCTCGAGCGCGCCCAGGTCGTCGGCCTGCTGGCCTCGCTGACCAGCCGGCTCCCCGACCACGACACCCTGCGCCACCTGCTCGACTCGCTCGCCGAGCGCCGCCCGCCGACGACGGTGACGGGCCCCTGGGAGGGCACCGTCAACGTCGTCGGGACCGGCGGCGGCCCCCGCACCTTCAACATCTCCACCGCCTCGGCGTTCGTCGCCGCGGCGGCCGGGGTGAAGGTGGTCAAGACCGGCTCCCGCGCCTACACCAGCTCGCTCGGCTCGGTCGACCTGCTGGAGCGGCTCGGGGTCCGCCTCACCTCCTCCTACGCCCAGACCGAGGACACCCTCGCGGCGTACGGGATCGCCTTCGCCGGGCCCTTCGTCTACCCGGCGCAGCTGACCCGGCTGGCGCGGACCGTGGCCCCGCTGAGCATGAAGCCCTTCGGCCGCTTCCTGAACGCGCTCGGGCCCTTCCTCGCCGACCTGCCGGTGGCCGCCCAGATCACCGGCGTCTCGGCCGCGGCGCCGCTCGACACCCTGCGCCGGCTGGCCGAGTCCACCCTCACCCGGCGGATCTGGCTCACCGCGAACGACACCGGAGCGGACGAGCTGCTGCCCTTCGCCACCAACACCGTCTACGGGGAGCGCGCCATGACCCGGATCATCAGGCCCGGCGAACTCACCCCGGGCGACGGCTCCTTCGGGGACCTGAGGCCCGTCACCGACCCGGCCGACGCCGTCTCGCACTTCCTGTCCGTGCTCTCCGGCACGGCGGGGGCGGTGGCCAGCCGTACGGTCGCCCTCGGGGCCGCGGCCCTGCTGGTGGCCGAGGGCACCCGCCGGGACTGGCCCTCCGCGGTCGCCCTGGCCCAGGGCGCGATCCTCTCCGGGGCCGCCCGGGACCTGGCCGAGCGCATCGCGGCCGCCCCCGAGCCGGCCCCGGCGCCGCGCACCCGGGCGGTGTCCCGTGCCTGAGACCACGACGCCGCCCACGGTGGCCACCGGCCCCGCGCCCTTCTTCCCGGGGCGCCGCACCCCGGGCGGGGCCCCCGGGCTCGCCCTCTTCCTCAACGCGGGCGACCCGCCCCTCCCGGTCCTGCGCGACCTCGTCCTGATGCTGGACGAGGAGGGCGTGGACTGCCTCGAACTGGCCGTGCCCTTCCCGGACTCGGTCACCGACGGCCCCGTCATCCGGCGCTCGGCGCGCCGGGCACTGGAGCGGGGCGGGGCCGCGCTGGACGACGTACTCGCCTTCGTGGCGGACGTACGGCCGCACCTGAACCACACCCGGATCGCCCTGCTCACCGACTGGAGGTACTCCCTCGGGGACCGCGACCTCGGCGCCGCCACCCGCGAGATCGCCGCGTCGGGCGCGGACGGACTCCTCGTCCACGCCCTGCCGCCCCGGCTGCGCGCGGAGCACCTGGAGACGGCCGCCGCGGCCGGACTCCCGGTGGTCACCACCTGCTACACCCAGAGCCCGTCCGCGACCCGCGCCCAGGCGGCCGCCGCCGCATCGGCCTACCTCTACCTCGTCGCCCACTACGGGCGCAGCGGCACGGCCCCCGCCACCGGCCACGCCGCGCTCGCCGAGACCGTCACCGCACTGCGGGAACACACCGCCGCCCCGATCGCCGTCGGCTTCGGGGTCAGCACCCGCCAGGACGTGGAAGCCGTCGGGGCCAGTGGCGCCGACGCCGCGATCATCGGCTCGGCCGCGGTCGCCGCCGTGGAACGGGCCCAGCAGGACGGGCTCGACGTACCCGAGGCCTTCCGTGAATTCGTCCGCTCGGTCCTGCCTGCCTGACTTCCTGACCTGCCCGCCTGACCCGTACGACCGTCACACCGCCCGCACCCTCACCTTCACCCACAGGGAGATTGCCATGATCGTTCGTGACATCGAGTCCGTGAAGACCGTCGAGTGGGGCAACGGCCTCAGCCGCCGCTTCCTCCTCGCCGAGGACGGCCTCGGCTACACCCTGACCGACACGGTCGTGCTGGCCGGCACCAAGTCCCGCCTGGAGTACGTCAACCACCTCGAGGCCTGCTACTGCATCGCCGGCTCCGGCGAGGTCATCGAGCTCGACGGGACCTCCCACGAGATCGTCCCCGGCCGGATGTACGCCCTCGACCAGCACGACGCCCACTTCCTGGTCGCCAGCCCCGACGAGGACCTGCGCCTGGTCTGCGTCTTCTCGCCCGCCCTGCGCGGCAACGAGGTGCACAACCTCGACGCCCACAGTTCCTCGGCCTACTGAACCGCCCGGCACCCGCAGCCGACACGATCTGAAGGGGTCCGCCGTGATCCGTTGGAACTCCGACCAGGCAGATCTGCGCGAGGGCCTGGAGCGATGGGGAGACGCACTCAGCGCAGACCACATCGAACTCGACGAGAAGTCCGCCTTCTCGGAGGACAAGTGGAAGCTCGTCCAGAAGACCGGGATCCTCTCCCTGCCCTTCGACGAGCGGTACGGCGGCCTCGGCCAGTCCGTCCTCACCACCATGTACGTGCTGGAGGGGCTCGGCGAGTACAACCGGGACTCCGGGCTCAGCTTCTCGGTCACCACCTCGATCTGCTCGACCGGCGTCCCCGTCCAGCAGTTCGGCACCCCCGACCAGAAGGAGCGCTACCTGCCCCTGATCGCCTCGGGAGAGGCGATCGGCGCCCACGCCATCACCGAGGCCGAGGGCGGATCGGACGCCATGGCGATGACCACCCGGGCGGTCCGGGACGGTGACGACTTCGTCATCAACGGCAGCAAGGTCTTCGTCAGCAACGGGCCGGTCGCGGACGTGATCGTGGTCTACGCCCGCACCCATCCGGACGGCGGCCCGCTGGGAACGACGGCGTTCCTGGTGGACCGCGACACCCCCGGGATCACCGCGGGGCAGCCCCTCAAGAAGATGGGGCTGCGGACCTCGCCGCTCTGCGAGCTGTTCTTCGACGACGTACGGGTCCCCAAGTCGGCCGTCCTCGGCCGGGTCGGCGGCGGATTCATGGTCCTGGACCACGTGATGAAGCGGGAGATCCTCTACTCCTTCATCGTCAACGTCGGCGAGATGCAGCACCGGCTGGACCGGTGCGTCGAATACGCGAAGACGCGCCGGTCCTTCGGCAAGCCGATCGGCTCGTACCAGTCGATCGCCAACAAGATCGTCGACACGAAGATCCAGCTGGAGACGGCCCGCAAGTGGCTCTACGACACGGGCGAGAAGCTGGAGGCGGGCGAGAACATCACCACCGACCTCGCCATCTCCAAACTCGTCACCAGCGAGAGCAACCTCGCCACCAGCCTGACCGCCGTGCAGATCTTCGGCGGCCACGGCTACATGGCGGAGTACGGGCTGGAGGTGGACGTCCGCAACGCGGTGGGCGGCACCATCTACTCCGGCACGAACGAGATCCAGTACAACCGCATCGCCTCGATGATGGGGCTCGGGAAGTGACGTCCACCGGACGGACCACCGACGCCCCCGCGCCCCCCGGCGCCGCCGCGCTGTCCCGGACCCTGCTCAAGGTCTGCGGAGCCACGGCGCCGGGGGACATCGAGGCCGCGGCGGCCGCCGGGGCGGACTGCGTCGGGCTCTGGCACGGCGTCCCCGGCGGCCCCCGCGAGCTGGACCGGGACACCTTCGCCGCCCTCGCGGCGGCGACCCGGTCGGCCGGCCTCCTGCCGGTCCTGGTCACCTTCCTGGCCGACACCGGGGAGCTGGTGGAGCTGGCCCGCCGCACGGGGGTCGGCTGGATCCAGCTCCACGCCTACCAACCGCCCGCGGTCGTACGGGCGCTGCGCGCCGCCCTCCCCGAGGAGGTCGGGATCGTCAAGGTGCTGCACGTGACCCCGGGCGGGGGCGGCTGCGTCGAGCGCCCGCTCATCGGGGCCTACGAACGGGCCGGGACGGACCTCTTCCTCCTCGACACCGCCACCGAGGACGGCCGGATCGGCTCCACCGGACACACCCTCGACCCGGCCGACGTGCTGGCCCTGCTGCCCCGCCTCACCCGGCCGTTCCTGCTGGCCGGCGGCCTGGACCCGGCCAACCGGCCCGCCTACGAGGAGGTCGTGCGCCACCCCGGCTTCCGGGGGACCGACGTGGACACCGCCGCGCGCGACCGGGCCACCGGGGCCTTCGGGATCCCGGAGATCGCCGCCCTGGCCCGCGCCTGGCGCACGCCCCTCCTCCCCACCGCTGTCCCCTCCTCCTGACCTGGAGCTGTCGCGATGACGAAGCAGAACCGGACCGGCTTCCCTTTTCTCGAGGCCCTCCTGGCCTCCCCGACCCCGGTGGTGATGGAGGTCAAGCGGCGCGACGCGCACGGCTACGACCTCCTCGGCGGCCGTACCCCGGCCGCGATCGTCGGCGCGTACGAGGACGCGGGCGCCCCCTGCATCTCGGTGGTCACCGGCCGCTGGTTCGGCGGCTCGCCCGCCCTGCTGCGCGACGTCGCGGCGATGACCGGCCTGCCGCTGCTCCAGAAGGACTTCATCACCCGCAAGGACCAGATCCGCGCCGCGAAGGAACTCGGCGCCTCCGCGGTGCTGCTGACGGCGGCCCTGCTGCCCGAGTCGAGCATGCGCACCCTGGTCACGGAGTGCCTGCTGGCCGGGCTCACGCCCTTCGTCGAGATCACCAGCGAGGCCGAGCTGGCCGGGGTCCACCACCCGGAGGAGTGCGTGATCGCCGTCAACAACAAGGACATCAAGACGCGCGAACGCGACGCCGGTGACCTGCACCGCAGCCTGGACCTGCTCCCGGCGGTCCGCGCGACCGGCACCCCGGCGGCGGTCAGCGCCAGCGGCATCAACGGCCCCGCGACCGCCGCGAACCTGCTGGACGCGGGCTTCGCCGGCCTCCTGGTCGGCACCTCGCTGCTGCGCACCCGCTCCCCGATCGCGTGGATGGACGCGGTGGTCGGCGCCCGGAAGGGCCTGGCGATCCGATGACCACGACGGGCACGTACACCTTCACGGGGGCCGGGATCCCGCTCTCCGCCCGGCTCACCCTCCCGCCGCGGGGCGCGCCCCGCTCCACCGTCCTGGCCATCCACGGCCGGGGCATGCGGGCCGGATACTGGGACTCCTTCACCCCGCTGGCCACCCGCCTCGGCCACGCGGTGCTGGCCGTGGACCGCCCCGGCTACGGCGGCTCGGCCGAGTTCCTCCCCGAGGGCCAGAACCTGGCCGACCAGGCGGAGACCCTGCGGGCCGCCCTCAAGGAACACGCCCGTACGCACGACATCGGCGCCGGGGTCTTCCTCCTCGGCCACTCCGACGGCGGCAAGGTCGCCCTGCACACGGCCGCCGCGGGCGCCGACGCCCCGCCCCTGCTGGGCCTGGATGCCTCCGGCGTGGGCTATCACTACGACCCCGCGGCCCTGCACTTCCCCTCCACCCTGGGCGGCGGCGCCACCAAGCTCAACTGGGGCCCCCTCGGCCTCTACCCCCGCGGCACCTTCCAGGCCAGCCGTGCGCTGCTCGCCCCGACCCCGCCGCGCGAGTCGGCGGAAACGATGTGGTGGCCGCGCCAGTTCGAGACCCTGGCCCCCGAGATCCGAATCCCGGTCCGCCTGACCTTCGCGCAGCACGAGGCCTGGTGGGACCTGTCCGAAGCCATCCTGAAGGCCATGACCGCCCGGCTGACCGCGGCCCCGAGGGTCACCGTCGACCACCTGGCCGCCGCGGGCCACAACATCAGCCTGGGCCACACCGCCACGGCCTACCACCTCCGCGTCCTGGCCTTCCTGGAGGAATGCCTGCTGGGATGAGGGTGGGGAGCGGGTCGCGGCGCGGCACGGGTGCCAGGCGTGCCGTTTCTGCGGCGAATCGGGGCCCCCATACGGGTGGTCGGCCTCCGGGACGTCTTGCGGGCCAGCCGGTTGACGGACGGGACGGCTCGTCTACAGCCCGGAGGTGTCGAGCACGATCCCGAACGGCTCGGGCAGCCGGACCGGGACCCCGAAGGGGTGCGGGCCGTCCGCGCGGGTGTAGCCGAGCGGCCCGGGCTCGGAGAACACGCTGACGCTCCGTTCGACCCGGTCGACGAGCAGGTACAGCGGGGCCCCGTACTCGGCGTACCGCTTGCGCTTGACCACCCGGTCGGTCTCCGCGTTCGACTTCGAGGTCACTTCGACGACGAGCAGGGTCTGATCAGGCACCAACGCCCCGCCGTCCTTGGTGAGTTCCAGCGGCACTACGGCGATGTCGGGCACGTACCAATTGGGCGACCCCGGCAGGTCCAGGTCTCCAGAGCCGTCCAGGCAGTCGAGTTCGTCGACGCGTGACACGATCTGGCGGCGCACGATCTTGACGGTGCGCTCGTGGTCCCAAGACGGCGACATGGTGTCGATGACCCCCTCGATGATCTCCGCGCGATCACCCTTGATGTGCTGAATGGCGAACTTCAACGCCTGCTCCGGGTCCACCTGGCTGTAGTCGGCGGCTCCCCCGCCGCTTACCGGTGCTGTGCTCATGGCGCGGTACTCCTCTCCTCCGTCACGGTGAAGCTACAACCCCCGCGGAACCGGGGTCCCGCACGGCCCGCACCATCACCCGAACGGTGCCCTCTACACCCGTGGTGGTACGGCCGCGCCCACCTCGGTAGGAGAAGAGGATCAACCTCTCGTTGGGCGAGGCGAGGAGGTCCCGCGCCATAGGTTCCTGTCCGTCAGAACACGTCGGGCAGAGACATCAGGGGGAAACATGACATTCGCACGCAAGGCCGTGATGGCCGTGGCAGCGGCCGGACTGGTCGTCGGGGCGGCGGGGGCGGCGCAGGCGTCCGGGGGAGCGGTCTCGGGGAAGACCGTCGGCGGGTGCGGCGAGGCCAGTGGGAACTACCAGTGGTTCAAGACCGGTGATGCCGGCGGCTCCGCGATGTACAAGACGCAGTGGACCCTCAAGACCAAGGACAACTGCGCCGACAAGAAGGGCGTCGAACTCCGGGTCAGCTACCGCTACTGGAAGGACGGCGCGTGGCGGGAGGACCACATGGACCGCACGAAGAACCCGGTGCTCAAGTCGACCGGCACCGGCAAGGACCTGAAGGACGTCACGATCTGGGTGTGCCTCAAGGGCGACGACAAGACCTGCGCGCCGGTCCGCTAGACAGGGCCTGGCCCAGGCAGCCACCTCACGCCCGATGCCCCCCACCGCCCGGCGGCGGTGGGGGGCATCGGTGCGGGTCAGGACCTCCGGATCAGGCCGCCACCACGCGGCTGACCAGTTGGTCGCGGATGCGGGACGGGATGGCCGGGGCGAAGCGCTGGAGGTAGTGGTCCATGTGGAGGTCGTCGCCCACCAGGAACGGGAGGTCGAAGACCAGGAGCTTGCGGACCGCCAGGAGGGGGAGCGGGGAGCGCAGGGGGCGGAAGGACTCGTTGTAGAGGCCGGGCTCCTCGCAGACGGGGTGGAACTGGCCGATCATCAGGCCCTCCGCGACGAACTCGTCCTTCGCCTTGCGCTGCAGCTCGTCCAGCTCGACCGAGTCGGTCGGGTCGAAGCCCGGCAGGACGAGGAGGATCGTGAGGAGCTCGCGGTCCTCGGGGGAGAGGCCCTCCGAGAGCGCCGCGTGCCGGGTGCGCAGCGAGTCCACCGCCGAGGCGAGGTCGTCGCACTCGTCCGACGGCATCGCCAGATGGAAGAGGTCCTTGCGCAGCGCCGGCGCGGTGTACGGACACACGGGGCCCGTGCGGCCCAGTTCGGGGTGGCTGGAGACCAGGAACTCCCGGCTCCACATGAGCACTTGCAGCAGCGGACCGATGTGCTCCGCCGGCACCTCGCCCCGGGCGACCTCGCCCGAGGTCCACGACTGGATCAGGTCGTCGCCCCTCATCGGGCATCCCTCCACATCGGCCGCAGGGCGGGTCCGCCCCCGGGCAGGACGATCTCCGGGCCGACCCGCTCGAACCCGGCGCGCCGGCTCGCCGCCTCGCCGCCGGGGGAGCTGGCCTCCGTGTACACGCCGACGCCCTCGGCGTCCGCGCGCGCCGTCACCCGCGCCACCAGCTCCGATACCAGGCCGCCCTGTTGGCGGTCCGCCCGGACCCCGGCGAAGGAGACGTAGTAGTGCGGCGGCCCGTGGGGGTGGCGTTCGTCCTGGAGCGCCGCGATGGTGTGCAGCGCCGGGGCGTACGGGCCCAGCGCCGCGGCGGCCTCCGCCAGCCGTGCCTCGTCCGGTACGGCACCCGGCGGCAGGAAGAGCAGGACGGCGTCGCCGTCCGGGCTGGTGAACACCCCGCCGTGGGCGGCGGACAGCTCGACGAACGCCCGGAAGAACCCGGGGAGCCGCTCGGCCCGCTCCTGCTCGTCGGGGACCATCCACCGGGCCAGGGCGTCCTGGTGGAAGGCGGCCGCGAGGAGGCCGGAGAGGTGGGCGACCGCCGACCGGCCCATGGCGAGGGGCGGCAGGGGCGGCAGGGGCCGCAAGGGTGCGGCGGGGGATAAGGAGGGCTGGGGTGACAGGGACAAGGACATGGTCGGGTCCTCCGGTCAGGAAGTGGCGCGGCCGTGCGCGGCCAGGGCCGACACGCGGGCGTGCAGGGTCGGGAGGTAGTGCTCGGACTCGGGCTTGATCAGGACGCTGCGCACGATGCGCGCCGCGTCCGCGTCGCGGACCACGCCCGGGTGGCGCCGTACGAACGCGTCGGCGTCCGCGCGCAGCACGCTCAGGAAGACCGGGTCGGCCTCCGCCGTCATGCCGTCGCGCAGCAGCCGGTCCGAGGCGGCGTCGATCGCGGACAGCGATCCGTCCGCCGTCGCCGGGAAGTAGGTGACGATGTCGAGGTCGGGCCGCTGGTACAGCTCCAGGTCGGCCGACGCGCCGATCAGGTCGGCCCAGCGCAGCGCGGCCCGCCGGTTCGCGGCGAGGATCGAGCCGAAGCCGTCCGGGGTGAGCGGGAGCAGCTCCAGGGTCAGCCACAGCGCGGACGCGGCGGCGCCCGCCCGCGAGCACTCCAGGCTGATCTCGCCGAGGTGCAGGTCGGCGTCGGTGAAGTAGGTGTACGGCGAGTCGTGGGCGAAGTGCCGTCCGGCGCGCGGGTCGGGGAAGAGGACCGCCCCGCAGCCGTAGGGCTGGAGGCCGTGCTTGTGCGGGTCCACGACCACCGAGTCGCACTCCGCGATGGCCCGCCACGGCCGCGGGTCGAAGCCCTCGGCCCCGGCCCGGCCCAGGATGGCGTAGAAGCCGCCGTACGCCGCGTCGACGTGGACGCGCACCCCGTACCGGCGGGCGATCGCGACCACCTCGTGCACCGGGTCCACGGTCCCCAGCCCGGTGGTCCCGGTGGTGACGACGACCGTGCCGATCCGCCCGGTGCGCAGGGCCTCCTCCAGCGCGTCCAGGTCGATCCGCCCGTGCCCGTCGGCCGGGATCCGGTGGCCCTCGACGCCCAGGACGTGGCACATCCGCTCGTGCGTGTAGTGGCATTCGCCGCTGTACGCGATCCCCCGGTCCGGGTGCAGCTGGCGGGCCACGTACAGCGCTTCGAGGTTGGCCATGGTGCCGCTGGTGGTCAGGTGCCCGACGTGCGCGTCGAAGCCGAACATGGCGGCCAGCGAGGCGACGGCCTCGCGTTCCATCTCGGTCGTCGCGGGGCCGCCCTCGGCGGCGTGGTTGTTGGGGTTGAACAGCATCGCGGTCAGATAGCCGACGACGGCCGCCGGGTGCGGGGGCTTGACCATCTGTCCGGCGTAACGCGGGTGGAAGAACGGATAGTTGTGGTCCATCCGCTTGGCGAGGCGTTCGAAGGCCTCGTCGAAGGCGTCGGGGCCGACGCGGTGGGCGTCGTGCGTCTCGTACGGGCCGAACTGGCCGCCCCACCGCTCGGCGACCCCGAGGGCGCGCGGCAGCCAGTCGCGCAGATCGTGCAGATCGTTCAGGTCCACGGTGGGCCTCCCCCGGTGGCCGCGCGCTGCGGCACGAGTCGTGCGTACGCGGTCATACGTACGCACGAGGAGATATACGGAGCCGACGCAAGCCCCGCGCAACGCCGGACGGCCGCACACCACCTGGGCTCGAGCGATGTGCGAGAGGCGTCTGGTGCACTCGCCGCGCGACACCCCTGTGCGGCGACGGGATCGCGCCACCGCCGCACTCCCGACCCACCCCCGACCCACCCCACCCGCCCCACCCCTCCAGGAGGACATCGCATGGTCACCAGACGCAGCGTGCTCGGCGGCGCCCTGGCCGCGGCCGGCGCCGGCCTGATCACCGGCGGCGCGCTGACGCCGATGCTCGACGCCCGCACCGCCCAGGCCGCCGACGCCGCCCCCGGTGTGGAGCCGAGGCAGGTGCCGGTGGCGGTTCCGCCGCCGTTCTCGGTGCGGATGCCGGCCCTGCCCGTCCTGACCCCGATATCGACCGCGGGCGGGCAGGACACCTACGCCGTCACGATCAAGGAGGTGTCACGGGAGGTCCTGCCCGGTGGCATGGCCAAGGTCCTGACGTACGACGGCTGCTTCCCCGGACCGGTGCTGCGCGCCCGCAGCGGCCGCAAGGTGGTGGTCCGCCACCGCAACACGCTCACCATGCCGGTCGCGGTCCACCTGCACGGCGGCTCGGTCACCCAGGACAACGACGGCTCCCCGATGGACACCTTCGCCCCGGGCACCTCGCGCACCTACACCTACCCGAACCAGCAACCGGGCGCCCCGCTCTGGTTCCACGACCACGCCCACCACATGGAGTCGGAGCACGTCTACCGCGGCCTGTCCGCCTCCTACCTGCTCTCGGACGACACGGAACGCGCGCTGCCGCTGCCGTCGGGGCAGTACGAGATACCCATCGCGCTGCGGGACGCGCACTTCGACGAGTACGGCCAGCTCGTCTACGTCATGGACGACGCCTTCGGCCGCACCACCATCCTCGCCAACGGCCGCCCGAGCCCGTACGTCGAGGTCGCGGCCCGCAAGTACCGCTTCCGGCTGCTGAACTCCTCCAACATGCGCTTCTTCCAGCTCAAGCTGTCGGACGGCGGCCAGATGATCCAGATCGGCTCGGACGGCGGGCTGCTGGAACACCCCTTCCCGACCGACACCATCGGGCTCTCCCCGGCGGAGCGCGCGGACGTGGTCATCGACTTCTCCCGCTACCCGGTCGGCACGAAGATCGTCCTGGAGAACACCCTGGGCCCGGGCACCCCCGACCAGGTCGGCAAGGTGCTGCGCTTCGACGTCGTACGGACGGCGGCCGACCAGAGCCGGGTGCCTGACACCCTGCGCACGCTGCCCGCCGTGGCGGCGCTGCCGAAGCCGGCCGTGCAGCGCAGCATCGTGCTCAGCATGGACGAGGACGGGCGCCAGGAGCCGCGGGGGTTCCTGGACGGCCAGACCTACGATCCCGACCGCATCGACCAGACCGTCGCCCACGGCACCTCGGAGGTCTGGACGGTCACCAACGCCAACAAGCTGATCCCGCACAACTTCCACATGCACCTGGTCCAGTTCCGGGTGCTGGAGCGCAACGGCGCCCCGGCCGGACCGGCGGAGGCGGGGCTGAAGGACACCGTCCGGCTGTTCCCGGGCGAGACGGTCAAGCTGCACGCCACCTTCGCCTCGTACCGGGGAACGTACGTCTACCACTGCCACCTGCTGGACCACTCGGCCATGGGGATGATGGCCAACTTCCGCGTCCGGTGAGGCCGTAGGCCGACAGGGCCTGGGGTGGCGTTGCCGCCGCAGCCCGGCTCGACGTGCGCTCAAGGGCCGGACGAGCACGGGCCGCGAGAGTGGCCGGCACAGACCATGTCCAGCCGTGTCCCCCATGACTTCGCATGCGTCCGTATTTCCCCGCAAGGAGATCAGAATGACCACCTCGCTCACGTTCCTCACACCCCACGACGGCGTACGCACGGTCCTGGACGAGGTACGCGCGGTCTGGGCGACCCTCCTCAAGATCACCGACCCCCCGCTGGAAGCCAGCTTCTTCGAGCTGGGCGGGGACTCCCTGGCCGCCCACCACATGCTTCTCCAGCTCTCCCGCACCTACGGCGTCGAACTCCGGCTGCGCCAGATCTACGAGACCCCCACGATCGCGGCCCTGGCCACGGCCGTGTCGGCCCGGATCGAGCAGGGCCAGGGGAGCTGACAGGGAAGCTGACAGGGAAGCTGACAGGGGAGTTGACAGGGGAGTTGACAGGGAAGCTGGCACCCACGAGATCCGGCCATCGGCCCGGGAGTCGTCCCGAGCCGTCCGGACCCGTCTTCTAGCGGACTTCCGGTAGCCCTCCGGCGACGGGGAGGAGGGTCGGGGCACAGGTCAGGGAGGTTCTGCCGATGTCGGGTGAGCGAGTGCACCGCGCGTCGTACGAGATCGACGTGACCGCGCCGGCCGGAGTGGTGTACGGGCTGATCGCGGACACCACGCAGTGGCCGTTGATCGCGGCGTCGAGCATCCATGTCGAACGGCTGGATTTCGACGGGGTCGTCGACCGCTTCCGGATGTGGTTCACCGCCAACGGGAGCGTCAGGTCCGCGCTCTCGCACCGCACCCTGGACGCGGCGGGAACGCGGATCGAGTTCCTCCAGGAACTCCCGGCCGCGCCCGCCGTCACCATGGCCGGGACCTGGACGGTCGAGGCGCGCGGCGCCGGGCGCAGCAGGCTGCGCCTGGAGCACGAGTTCACCGTGGCCGCCGACCGGCCCGGGGACGTCGCGTGGCTGCTGCTCGCGACCGACACCAACAGCCGGGCCGAGCTGGAACAGCTCAAGGAGAATGCCGAGCGGTGGCGCGAAATCGACGGGCTGCTGCTCGGCTTCGAGGACTCCGTCCGGGTGCACGGCCCGGCCGAGCTGGTCTACGACTTCCTGTACGGGGTCGCCGACTGGCCCGGCCGGGTGCCGCACGTGGTCCGGGCGGAGGTCCGGGAGGACGTCCCCGGGGTGCAGCGGGTGCGCATGATCACCCGGGCCGGGGGCGACGTACCCCCGCAGGCCACCGAGTCCGTACGGATCTGCTTCCCGCACGCCTCCCGCATCGTCCACAAGCAGACGAGGACACCGCCGCTGATCGAGGCGCACACCGGGGAGTGGTCCGTGCTGCCCGACGAGACGGGCGTGACCGTGATCTCCCAGCACAGCGTGCTGCTGCGCGCGGCGGACGTCGAGCGGGTGCTGGGGCCGGGGGCCGACGTGCCCCGGGCGCGCGCGCACCTGCGCGAAAAGCTCGGCCGCGAGAGCGTGGCCGTACTCGAACTGGCCAAGCGGCATGCCGAGTCCGCGATCCGCAGCCTCTGAGGCCGCCCCTGGCGCCGGCGCCCCGCAGCGACCTGACGGCCCGTCAAATTTCGAGGTCACGAACGTGTCCGGGGTATCCGGACACGGCTCGCCTCCCCCTTCCGCCATGGCACAAGATCGATCGGGGACACCTCTCCCGACCGGTCCGACGCCGTCCGCTCCACCCGCCCACCCGACCGCTCGCCCGCCCGACCGCTCCGCCCGCCGACCTCTCCCGCACCCGAACCCGACCGTCCGTTTCCCACAGCCATCAGGAGTGACATGTCCCGCCGCCTGTTCACCTCGGAGTCCGTCACCGAGGGCCACCCCGACAAGATCGCCGACCAGATCAGCGATGCCATCCTCGACGCCCTGCTCCAGGAGGACCCCACCTCCCGGGTGGCCGTCGAGACGCTGATCACCACGGGCCTGGTCCACATAGCCGGTGAGGTGACGACCCAGGCGTACGCGCCGATCGCGGCCATCGTCCGCGAGAAGATCCTGGAGATCGGCTACGACTCGTCGAGCAAGGGCTTCGACGGAGCCTCCTGCGGCGTCTCGGTGTCCATCGGCGCGCAGTCCCCGGACATCGCGCAGGGCGTGGACACGGCGTACGAGAGCCGGGTCGAGGGCGCCGCCACGGGCGAGGACGGCGACGAGCTGGACCGGCAGGGCGCGGGCGACCAGGGCCTGATGTTCGGCTACGCCTGCGACGAGACGCCCGAGCTGATGCCGCTGCCGATCCACCTCGCGCACAAGCTCTCGCGCCGCCTGTCCGAGGTCCGCAAGAACGGGACCATCCCGTACCTGCGCCCCGACGGCAAGACCCAGGTCACCATCGAGTACGACGGCGACAAGGCCGTCCGCCTCGACACCGTGGTCGTCTCCACCCAGCACGCCGCCGACATCGACCTCGACGCCCTGCTGACCCCCGACATCCGCGAGAGCGTCGTCGAGCACACGCTGCGCGTGCTGGCGGAGGACGGCATCAAGCTGGACACCGAGGGCTACCGCCTGCTGGTCAACCCGACCGGGCGCTTCGAGATCGGCGGCCCGATGGGCGACGCCGGCCTCACCGGCCGCAAGATCATCATCGACACCTACGGCGGCATGGCCCGCCACGGCGGCGGCGCCTTCTCCGGCAAGGACCCGTCCAAGGTCGACCGCTCGGCCGCCTACGCCATGCGCTGGGTCGCCAAGAACGTCGTCGCCGCCGGTCTCGCGACCCGCTGCGAGGTCCAGGTCGCGTACGCCATCGGCAAGGCCGAGCCCGTCGGCCTCTTCGTCGAGACCTTCGGCACCCACACCGTGCCCACCGACCGCATCGAAGAGGCCATCTCCACGGTCTTCGACCTGCGCCCGGCCGCGATCATCCGCGATCTCGACCTGCTGCGCCCGATCTACGCCCAGACCGCCGCCTACGGCCACTTCGGGCGCGAACTCCCCGACTTCACCTGGGAGCGCACCGACCGCGCCGACGCCCTCAAGGCCGCCGCGGGCGTCTGAGCACCCGGCCCAACCCCCTTGCCCCACCCCTTGCCCCACCCCTCGTCCCACCCCGCCCTTCGCCCCGCCCTTCGCCCCGCCGACGTCGAGATCAGCTCACAGGAGTCCACGTGCGTATCGCGGTGACCGGATCCATCGCCACAGATCACCTCATGGCCTTCCCGGGCCGGTTCGTCGACCAGCTGCTCCCCGACCAGCTGGAACACGTCTCGCTGTCCTTCCTCGTCGACACGCTGGAGGTCCGGCGGGGCGGAGTGGCGGCCAACATCTCCTACGGGCTCGGCGGGCTGGGTCTCGGCCCGCTCCTCGCGGGCGCCGTCGGCGCCGACTTCGCCGAGTACGAGGTCTGGCTCAAGGAGCACGGCGTCGACACCAGCGCGGTGTACGTCTCCGACGACCGCCAGACCGCCCGCTTCATGTGCATGACCGACCAGGACTCGAACCAGATCGCCTCGTTCTACGCGGGCGCCATGGCCGAGGCCGACCGGATCGACCTGCGCGCCCTGCACACCCGGGCCCCCCTCGACCTGGTCCTCGTCTCCCCGAACGACCCGGGCGCGATGGTCCACCACACCGACCAGGCCCGCGAGCTGGGCATCCCCTTCGCCGCCGACCCCTCCCAGCAGCTCGCCCGGCTCTCCGGCGCCCAGGTGCGCACCCTGGTGGACGGCGCGGCCTGGCTGTTCACCAACGAGTACGAGTCCGCCCTGCTGCGCGAACGCGCGGAGTGGAGCCACACCGACGTCCTCGACCGGGTCGGCACCTGGATCACCACCCTCGGCGCGCAGGGCGTCCGCATCGACCGCAAGGGCGATCCGACGATCACCGTGCGCGCCGTCCCCGGCATCACCCCGGAGGATCCCACCGGCGTCGGCGACGCCTTCCGCTCCGGCTTCCTGGCCGCCCTCAGCTGGAACCTGCCGCTGGAGACCGCGGCGCAGCTCGGCTGTGCGATGTCCGCCCTCGTCCTCGCCGCCGTGGGCTCGCAGTCGTACGAAGTACGGCCCGCGGCCCTCCTCGCCACCGTCCGCGCGGTGTACGGGGACACGGCCGCCGACCTCCTCGCACCAGAACTGGGACGGCTCGCATGACGACGAACGCGCAGGAGCGGCCGAACGCGCAGGAGCGGGCCGACGCCCTCCGGCAGGCGCTGGCCACCCGCGTGGTGGTCGCGGACGGTGCCATGGGGACGATGCTCCAGGCCCAGGACCCGACCCTGGAGGACTTCCAGCAGCTGGAGGGCTGCAACGAGGTCCTGAACGTCACGCGCCCCGACATCGTGCGCTCGGTCCACGAGGCCTACTTCTCCGTCGGCGTGGACTGCGTCGAGACGAACACCTTCGGCGCCAACTACGCCGCGCTGGCCGAGTACGAGATCCTCGACCGCACCTTCGAGCTGTCCGAATCCGGCGCCCGGATCGCCCGCGAGGTCGCCGACGAGTTCACCGCCTCCACCGGTCAGCAGCGCTGGGTACTGGGTTCGATGGGCCCGGGCACCAAGCTCCCGACCCTCGGCCACATCCGCTACTCCACCATCCGGGACGCCTATCAGATCAATGCGGAGGGTCTGATCACGGGTGGTGCGGATGCGCTGCTGGTGGAAACGACGCAGGACTTGTTGCAGACGAAGTCCTCGATCATCGGTGCGCGGCGGGCGATGGATGCGCTGGGTGTGTCGGTTCCGCTGATCTGTTCGGTGACGGTGGAGACGACGGGGACGATGCTGCTGGGTTCGGAGATCGGCGCGGCGCTGACCTCGCTGGAGCCCCTGGGTGTGGACATGATCGGGCTGAACTGCGCGACGGGTCCGGCGGAGATGAGCGAGCACCTGCGCTACCTCGCCCGCAACGCCCGTATCCCGATCTCGTGCATGCCCAATGCCGGCCTGCCCGTCCTGACCAAGGACGGCGCCCACTACCCCCTGTCGGCCGCCGAGCTGGCGGACGCGCAGGAGACCTTCGTCCGCGAGTACGGGCTCTCGCTGGTCGGCGGCTGCTGCGGTACGACGCCGGAGCACCTGCGCCAGGTGGTCGAGCGGGTCCGGGGCCTGGCCCCGGTGGCCCGCGACCCCCGCCCCGAGCCGGGTGCCTCCTCGCTGTACCAGACGGTTGCGTTCCGTCAGGATCTGGCGTTCATGGCGATCGGTGAGCGGACGAACGCGAACGGGTCGAAGAAGTTCCGGGACGCGATGCTGGAGGCGCGTTGG